>JAQVSV010000023.1 GCA_028700325.1 Elusimicrobiaceae bacterium
GTTTCTTCCGCGCCCGTCTTTGTCACTTTGGGGCGGCCGTTTTGCAGCCAGGGCGTTATCTCGGCGGGAATATCGCGCAGGAAATACGGCGGTTTCAGCTTGTGCAGATAGGGGTTGAGTACGAAAAAAAACAGCGCGATCAGCACAAGATAAATCCACGCCAGCGTTTTAACATGCCATTTCCAGCCGGGAAACCAGACCGGCGGAAGCATGAGATCCCGTCCGCATTTGCGGCACTGTTTGCCGCCGGAGGTATGTTCGTATCCGCAATCAGGGCATTTCATTTGGCTATCCTTTTCGTCAGTTCGTCTATGGCACTAATAATATTAACCAGTTTTGACACATCCCGCAAGGCGAGCGAGTTCGGCCCGTCCGACAGCGCCTTCGCGGGCTCCGGGTGCGTTTCGAAAAACAGGCCCGCAATTCCCACCGCCGCGGCCGCCCGCGCCAGCGCCGGCGCAAGCGCCGCGTCGCCGCCTGTGGCGTGGCCGAGCCCGCCGGGTTTCTGGACTGAATGCGTGCAGTCGAAAATAACCGGGCAGCCGGTTTCGTTCTTCATTATTTCCAGCCCGCGCATGTCAACCACAAGGTTGCCGTAGCCGAACGAGTTGCCCCGTTCTGTCAGCAGGATTCTGCGGTTGCCCGCGCTGTGCGCTTTTTTCACTATATTCACCGTGTCCCACGGCGAAAGAAACTGGCCTTTTTTTATGTTGACCGCCCGCCCGGTGCGCGCGCAGGCTATAACCAGATCGGTCTGCCGGCACAGAAAAGCCGGAATCTGCAGCATGTCCGCCACTTCGGCCACGGCTTCCGCCTGGCAGGGCTCATGCACGTCAATCACCAGCGGGAGGCGCAGCTCGCTTTTAAGCGCGCCCAGAATACGCAGACCCTCTTTCAGGCCCGGACCGCGATAGGCCGTCACGGAAGTGCGGTTCGCTTTGTCAAACGACGCCTTGAACAGGAATTTCTTCCCTTTCAGCAGCCGTTTAAGCGTTCTGGCCGTTTCAAAAACGATTTCTTCGTTTTCAATAATGCAGTTGCCCGCGATAAAAGCCAGTTCGGTCCGGTTGCCGATTTCAATATCCCGTATTTTCACCGTTGTCTGTTTCATTTTGGCTGTTTCCCTTTTGCGCCCGCCGCCAGAAACGCCTTGAACAGCGGTGAGGGGTTGAGCGGGGTCGAATTAAACTCCGGGTGATACTGCACGCCGATATACCACGGATGGTTTTTATATTCCACCGTTTCCGCCAGCCTGCGCGGCTTGTAATAGCCGGTGACTTTCAGGCCCGCTTTTTCCAGCGCGGGCACGAATTCCGGGTTCACTTCATAGCGGTGACGGTGCCGTTCGGTAACGGCGGGTTTGCCGTAAATCCGCGCGAGCGCGGATCCTTTCGTGAAAGCGGTTTCATAGCCGCCGAGGCGCATGGTGCCGCCTTTGCCTGTCACTTTTTTCTGATCCGCGATCAGGTCAATTACCGGGTATTTGCACCGCGGCATGAATTCCGACGAGTGCGCGTTTTTAATCCCCGCCAGATTGCGCGCCGCCTCTATGACCGCGCACTGCATTCCGAGACAGATTCCGAGAAATGGTTTTCCGCTTTCGCGCGCGTATTGCGCCGTGCGGATTTTGCCTTCGATTCCGCGGTTGCCGAACCCGCCGGGCAGGATTATCCCGTCCGCCTCGGCGAGGCGGCTGAGCAGTTCGGGATCCTCCACGTCCACATAGTCCACCGCCAGTTTCAGGTTGGCCGACATAGCGGCATGCAGCAGCGCTTCCGAAACCGATTTATAGGCGTCTTTCAGGCTGGTGTATTTGCCCGCAATGGCTATCCTGACGGTTTCTCTTGCGGAGGAGGATCGTTTCATGAAGTCCGTCCACTCTTCGAAATTATGGCTTGTCGCCCGGATGCCCAGCAGCATGTGCACCTGCTCGTTCACGCCCTGGCGCTGCAAAGCCTGCGGCACGTCGTAAATTGATTTGGCGTCCGCCGCTTCCAGCACCGCCGTGGCGGGCACGCTGCAAAACAGAGCGATTTTCTGCTTGATGGATTTCTCGAGCGGCCGGTCGGTGCGGCAGATGATCATGTTCGGGTCTATCCCGATTTCGCGCAGCTTGTGCACGGAATGCTGGGTGGGCTTGGTTTTCAGTTCGTCAGCCGCCGGAATGTAGGGCACCAGCGTGACGTGAATGTACATCACGTCCTGCGGGCCGTATTCCAGCTTCATCTGGCGCGCGGCTTCCAGAAAGGGCAGGCTTTCAATATCGCCAACCGTGCCGCCGATTTCAATAATCACGACATCCGCTTTTTTCTCGAACGCCTTGAACCGCCGCTTGATCTCGTCGGTGACGTGCGGGATTACCTGCACCGTCGCTCCGAGATATTCCCCTTTGCGCTCGCGTTCGATAACGCTTTTGTAAACGTTGCCCGCCGTGATGATGTTGTCGTGCGACATGCGGGTTTCCAGAAACCGTTCGTACGAGCCGAGATCCAGATCGGTTTCCGCGCCGTCTTCCGTCACAAACACTTCGCCGTGCTGGTAAGGGTTCATTGTGCCGGCGTCCACGTTGATGTAGGGATCGCACTTGATCATGGTCACTTTCAGCCCGCTGTACTGCAGCAGCTTGCCGATTGACGCGCCGGTAATGCCCTTGCCCAGCGAACTGACCACTCCGCCCGTTACGAAAATATATTTGCTCATCTATGCACCTGTGTACGCCGCTAATGGATTTCAAGGTGCCGCTGCGCGGCGGCAAGATCGCTCCCGGTGTCTATTGCCGGAGGGACTGACGCCACCATCGCGCACCTTATAACCATGCCCGCTTCAAGCGCGCGCAGCTGTTCAAGCCGTTCCAGCTGCTCCAGCGCGGAGGGGGGGAGCTTCACAAAACGTTCAAGACTGGCCCGGCGGTACCCGTAAATTCCGCAATGCAGAAAGTACGGCACCCGCTCGCGCAGGGGCGACAGTTCGTGGCGGTACGGAGCCGCGCTGCGGGTAAAGTAAAGGGCGCGTTTGCCGTCGCGGTTTTCAAGCGGGGCCGCCAGCACGGCCTTCACCGCGTTCGGGTCGTCAGGATTCCGGTCGGGCGGAAAGGGCGCGGCGGCGGTGGAAATATCGGCGTCCCGCCAGTCGCGCAGCACGGCGGCGGTTTTACGGATTGTTTCCGGGCTGATAAGCGGTTCGTCGCCCTGCACGTTTATTATGATTTGTTCGGCCCGGTTTTTCGCGGCCAGCCAGACCCGGTCGGTGCCGGACTGGCAGTCCGCCGGCGTCATGACCGACCTGCCGCCGCATTGCGCCACCGCCTTCACAATGTCTTCGTGGTCGGTGGCCACCAGCACCTCGCCTATGCCCGCACCCGCGCACGCTTGATAAGTGCGCGCGATTACGGGCTTTCCGCCCAGATCGGCCAGCATTTTCGCCGGCAGCCGGGTGGAACCGTATCGCGCGGGAATTATGATCAGTATATCGCTCATCTTATCGCCCTCGCGAGTTCTTCGGGCGTTACCGTCGCGGTGCCCAGCTTGCCCACCACCACGCCGGCGGCGTAGTTGGAAAGCATCGCCGCTTCCTTGAGCGTCGCTCCGGCGGCAAGCGAAAGCGCGAGCACGGAAATTACCGTGTCGCCCGCGCCGGTAACGTCATAAACCTCGCGCGCCACCGTGCCGGTGTGCGAAATCTCCACCTGGTTGCCGTTTTCAAAAAGCGTCATGCCGCCGGCGCCCTGGGTGATCAGAAGCGATTGCGCGTTCAGAGCCTCCAGAATTGTTCCGCCCAGCGCTTCGAGCTCTTTCTGCGAGCCGGTTACCGGTACGCCCATGCCCTCGCACGCTTCTTTGGTGTTGGGCGTCATGCAGGTTATGTTGCGGTATTTTTTAAAATGGCCCACCTTCGGATCCACGCAGACGGGCACGCCGTGCCTGCGGCAGAGTTTGATGGCGGCTTCGATAGTGGTGTCGTTGAGGACTCCCTTGCCGTAGTCCGACAGAATAACCGCGCCGGCATTTTTTATCGCGCTTTCCATGTTGCGGATGCATTCCTGCGCGAGTTCCGGCCCGAGCGGATCGGTGGCTTCGCGGTCAAACCGCACCACCTGCTGGTGTTCGGCGATAACGCGCACCTTTTCGGTGGTGGGGCGGCGGCCGTCGCGCACGACCAATGCGGTGTGAATGCCGCGCCGGCCGATCCCGTCAAGCAGTTTCTCGCCGGCGATATCGTTGCCGACCACCGAAAGCAGCGTCACATCGCCGCCCAGCCGCGCCATGTTGGCGGCCACGTTGCCCGCGCCGCCCGGCAGGTACGCTTCCTCGCGCACATGCACGACCGGCACCGGCGCCTCCGGCGAAATGCGGCTGACGGAGCCGCGCACGAAATGGTCAATCATTATATCGCCGAAAACTATCACTTTGCGGTTTTTAAACTGCGAAACCAGCGTTTTCAATCGGTTCTTGTCAGTGTTTTTCATAGTTCGTTCAGGGCTGAGTGTCCGAATATTCCTCTAGTTCGGCCGATACATGCCCGATGAAAACTTCCGCCTCCATCTTTACGGGAATGTGCCGGCTGTCGGCGGTCATCCATACTTTAAGGCTTTTGCCCTTCTGCACGAACAGCCCTTTGTCGCGCAGGGTCGGTTCCACCACGAAACAGTCGAACTTGCCCGCGCCTACCTTTACCGTTTCGCGCCGCGGATAAACCGTAACGTAAAGCGGCCAGTTCTTGCTGGAATTTACGTCTATCGAAAACTGTTTCCCGGGTTCCAGCGGCTGGGTGCGGACGAAATACAGCGCGGAAAAAATGTCCTGCACCGGGCCGGGAATGGAACCGGCGATATTTTCCAGCACGTCGCCGTTGGTTTTCTGGATGCCGGCAAAGGTTTTTTTCGCATAGTCAAACAGAACCCACTCGTCCCAGAAATAATTGCCTTCGCGGATTATCTTGGCGTAGCCCTTCGAGTGCAGGCCGGCGGCCGTTATCCAGGTCTGGTTCTTGTCGCGCACTTTGAAAAACGCGTCAATAACCGCGGCGGATTTAGCGGTTGATACGATGTGGCAGCATGGCTCGCCGTCAATGGCTACCACGTCTTCGGTCCATATTTCCGCGCGGCCCACGGTGATAAAGCTCCAGGTCAGATCGAATTTCATGCGCTCGCCCAGCCAGTTTGCCGCGCGCGAGCCGGCCGGCAGCGCAGCGGCCGGAGCGGTATCCATCGGCACGGGCAGAGCCGTGCGCGGCGGCCGGGGCGGAGTTTTTACCGCTTTCACGCGCGGCGGATTGAAGTCGGCTCCCGCAAACGCCAGCGTTCCTCCAAGCAGCGCCAGCGCGGACAAAGCCAAAGTACGCGTTTTCATTTAAAGCCCCATGTGCAGTTTCACGGCCACGAATAGCGCCACGCACAGAAAACCAAGCACGGTCTGGTATTCGCGGTTGTAGTTTGCCTGTCTGATTGTGAATCTGTTGGATGACAGCGCCTCGCCCCACGCGCCCAGTTTCGGCAGATAACGCGGCACGGCGGCGCAGTATTGCTCGTAATCCGCGGCGAACAGGTTTTTAAGGTGTATTTCCTCCGCTTCAACCTGCATCCGGTACACAAACTTAAAGCCCAGCAAAACCGCCAGTATCAGCGCGGTCGTCCGCACCGGATAGGCGGGGTTGATGCATGCCACGGAAAAGCCCAGCGCCATGATAAATGAACCCAGGTAGAGCGGGTTGCGGGTCATTTTGTAAGGACCGCAGGTGGCGAGCTTTTTATCCTTGTACAGGTTCCCCGCCGACCACAACCGCAGCGCTTCTCCCAGCGCGCCCAGCGCCATGCCGGCGGCGAACAGATCCCAGCAGTATGGTTTTGCTATGGCAAGCAGCAGCAGCGTGACTATTTGGGATATCTTAATTCTGTATTTCATGTTTGGTTATCCATTCGGCCGCGGACAGGATGTCCCGGGCGATTATCTCCGTTGTAAGTTCGTTTCCATGCTTTTGCAGCTGTTGCCGCCCGTTGCCGGTTCTGACGAAAATGGCGGTAACGCCCAGCGCCCGTCCGAATTCCAGGTCAGACAGTTTGTCGCCCACCATATAGCACAGCTTCGGGTTCAGCCCGTATTTTTCGATAAACCGCAGTCCCATATACGGCAGCGGCTTGCGGCAGACGCAATGCTCGGCGGGCGCGTGCGGGCAGTAGGCGATATCGGTTATAATCACGCCCTCCTGCTCCAGCAGCCCGGTCATGCGTTTGTTTATCGCGCGGGCCGTTTCGTCGGTATAATATCCGCGCCCTATGCCCGACTGGTTTGACACCACAAACAGCTTAAACCCCGCCTGCGCCAGTATCCGCAGCGCCTGCGGCGTGTGTTTGTAAAGCCGCAGATCCTGCGGACGCGCCAGATAATGGCCGGGCCTGTCGTGAATAAGTGTGCCGTCCCGATCCAGAAACACGCCTTTAGCGCGGTTGTCAGACAAGTTTGTTCTCCGGTTTCGCGAACCGCCGGGGATCGTTCTCCCGTTTCCAGCGGTTATGGGACCAAAGCCACATGCCGGGATTGGCCCGTATCCATCCCTCCGTTATTTTGTTAAGCAGTCTGACGGTTTCCAGTACGCCTTCCTCCGTGTAATGCTCCGGCGGAAGAACCGGGTCTTCAAACCGCGCCACAATCACTCCTTTTTCATCCCGCAGGACGTGCAGCGGAAAAACCGGGGTATGCGTTTTCAAAGAAAGCAGGGCAGTTAGCGGACTGACCGCGCAGATCCGCCCGAAAAAAGGCATGAACAGTTCGCCGGCCGGCATGTTCTGATCCGACGCGATGATGATGGCTTTGCCGCGCTTTATGGTTTTGACGCAGCTGAAGAACGGATTGCGGTGCCCTATCAGTTCGCCGCCGAATTTCATGCGGCGGGCGCGCACGAGCGCGTCCACATAAGGGTTGCGGGTGATGCGGGTAAGCGCCACAGTGTCATAACCCGACGCTGTCAGCGCGAGCCCCGCCGCCTCCCAATTGGTGAAATGGCCGATATGCACGATCGCGCCTTTGCCGGAGTCAAGCCGGGCTTTGAACAACCCGTCGTTTTCCACCCGGCAATGCTCGAACAGGTAGGCGCGGTCATGGTCGGTGAGTTTGATGAATTCCGCCGCTATCCGGCCGATGTTGCCCCAGCAGGCCCGGGCGATCGCGGTAATTTCCCCGGCCGGTTTTTCGGGAAAAACTTTTGTCAGGTTATCTATGGTGATGCGGTACCGCCTGGTCGGCAGGAACGAAAACAGCCGTCCCAGTATCCGGCCCCGCGCGCAGGCCACGCGCCAGGGCAGCAGCCGAAACAGCAGCAGGCCCCACACAAGCGGCAGGTACTCCAGATAATATGCCAGCCTGCGTGTAACGGGTATGGCCGGGGTCGTTGCGGTCGGTTCGCTCATTGCAATGAATACATTATACTATTTTGCCGACGTTCCGGGCGGCGAAACAGGAGCAGAACGCCGCTCAACCGCATCGTTTTACTGATTTCTGGCCAGTTTCGGATAGAGTGCGTTGAGCCAGGCCTGTTCGGCTTTCACTCCGCCCGTTATGTTAAGGCTTATGGACAGCAGATAGACATGATCGGCGAATATTTCGCGCCAGCCGTCGGGAAATTTGGTGAAGTCCTTGTAAGTGGTGATGATCGGCAGGCCGCCGCGCAGAGATTGCACGGACTGAAGATCTTCAAGCCGGTACGGGTGGTGGTCGGGATAGCGCCATTTCTGCTTGAGGTCAAAACCCATATCGAACAGCGTTTCCTCGAAACTCCCGGGATCGCCGATCGCGGAAAACGCGGCCGCGTTGCCGTGCAGGGTTCCCAGCGGAACCACCTCGCCCGTGCAGATGTTGAACAGGTGCTCCGGCTGGTGGGTGGTTTCAATGACCTGCAGAGCCGGATTATATTCGTGGATCTCGCGCCGGATATCGTCTAACTGCACCACGTCGGCCAGATTGGCGTGGGTTATAACCGCCAGCCGGGCGCGTTTGAGCGCGCTTTTGGGTTCGCGCAGTGTGCCGAGCGGCAGGAGCGCGTCGCCTCCGAATGGATTTTTCGCGTCTATCAGAACGATATCGCTGTCGCGTTCCAGTTTGAAGTGCTGGAACCCGTCATCAAGCACGATCACCTGGCTTCTGAAGCGTTTTACGGCGGTCTGCGCGGCTTTTACACGGTTGGCGCAGACAATGACCGGCACGTCGTGGTCTTTTAACGAGCGCGAAAGCATGTACGGCTCGTCGCCGGCCGATACCCACGAGCCGGGTGTGGTGTTTGAAAGCACCACCATATCGTCAGGATCGGCCTGCCTGCGGTAACCTCTTGAGATGATCGCCACCCGTACGCCCGCTTTCGCCAGCTGGCGCGCGGCGAGCATGACGGCGGTTGTTTTTCCGGTGCCTCCGGTGGTCAGGTTGCCGATGCAGACAATCCGCGTATTGACCTTTGTCACTTTCAAAAAACCGAAATCGTACAGCGCCTGGCGTATGAAAACGATCAGCCTGTAAAAAAGCGAAATAATCCAGAGTGCCGCGATGCCTAAAGCGTTTCTGTGCAGTTTTTTGTGCAGTTTTTTAAGATCCATGGCCTATATATTATTAAAGATGACAGGGCGTTGGCAACTGAAGTTGCGGCGGGGCGGGCCTTGTCCCGCGGGTTTAATGCGAGCCGGGAAATGCGTCAGAATGCGGTGTTGTTTTGTTTGCCGGCAACCAGTTTCAGCAGTTCGGCTGTTTTCGCGGCGACTGCCTGCGGAGGCAGGTTTTTCAGGCAGGCCAGGCTGTCGCAGTCGTTGCGCCTGCAGTACAGGCAGGCCGGGCGCGGATTGCTTATGTAAATATGCGCTGGCGGGGTGTGCGGCAGCGGCCCGTAATATTCGGACACGGAGCGCTCGGGCGCGCCCGTGGCGGGGGAGGGCGGCGTCCAGTTGCGCGGATCGCTGGAGGCGTGTATCGTCAGCGTTGACACTCCGGTCGCCACGGCGATGTGTTTCGGCCCGTTGCAGTTGGCCAGCAGCGCGCTGAAACGTGACACAAGGCCGGTGAGGCTGGCCAGATTTTTTGTTTCAGGCGACAGTATCGCGCACCCGTCCGCCATATCCGTGATTTTCCGCGCGATTTCCAGTTCGCCCGGCCCCCACAATACCACCGATTTGATGCCTGTCGCCTGATATACCAGTTTCAGCGTTTCGGCAAACAATTCCGGCGGGTACTGGCGGGTTATGCGGCGCGAAACCGGCGCGGCTCCCAAAACGGGTGTGCCTGCCAGCCCGTTCGCCGCCAGAAAAACGTCCGCCGCTTTAACGGCGTGAAGATCTGGCCGGAGAACCGGCAGGAGCCGCTCCCGGTCGGGTTTCACGCCGAACGGAGCGAGCATCAGTATTTTTTCAAGCGGAGCGTAGGCGGGTTCCGCGCCCCGTTTCATTTCCACGTTGTACAGAAAACTCCAGAACACGTCTTTCGCGCCGGCCCGCACCCGCGCGCCGCTCGCCGCGGCCAGCGCGATCGAACGCGGGTTGCCCAGATAATCTATCACCCAGTCATACCGGCGGCGGCGGATCTCGCGCAGCCAGAAAAACTGTTTTTTGTGATCATAGACAAGCAGTTCGTTTATGTCGGGACTGTTTTTGAATAATATGTCCGCCGGAGGTTCGGCCAGAAAATCCACCCGCGCTCCGGGGAAAGCCCGTTTGAGCGCGGAGATGGCGGGCAGCGTCAGCAGATTGTCGCCGATCCGCCGCAGCTGGATTACCAGTATTTTTCCGGGCGCGCGCATGATTTCAGAACCGCGATTTCCCACGCGTGACCGCGAGCGCGAAATCAAGCATGGTATCGTCGCCGCGGATGAACAGGCGGCGGATGGTGCCGTCGGCCGGTTTCCAGTGCCACGGCAGCAAGCCCTGTTTTACGCTGAAATCGAACCGGTAGCCGGCGTCAAGCGCGAATTTGCGGATCTGCGGATCAAACGCGCCCGCCCCGTACGGATACGCGAACGCGGGTATTTCCCGGCCCAGTTTTTCCTCAAGCTGTTTCTTGCTTTCGCGGATTTCCCATTCGGCGGTATTGCTGTCTATGAGCGGCAGGCTGGCGTGGTTCATCGTATGCGACCCGACATCGAACACGCCGCTGGCGAGCATTTCCCCGATCTGCTCCCAGGTAAGCATTTCGATCCACGCTTCGCTCGCCGGATCGTGCCACAGGTTGCTTTTCCCTACAGTGTTATGCACCAGAAAAATATTGCCTTTGGCGTTGCGTTCCTTTAAAACGGGATAAGCGTGCCGGTAATTGTTTTTGTAGCCGTCGTCAAAGGTTATCAGCACGGGTTTTTCGGGCAGTTCGGCCTCGCCTTTTACCGCGCGGTCAAGGTCGGCGAAATGGATGGGCGTATATCCCTTTTTTAACAGCCAGTCAACCTGCCGCGCGAATCTGTCAGGCGAAACCCACAGTTTTTTCAGTTGCGAATTGGCCGGCGCGATGCCTATTTTGTGGTACATCAGCACCGGGATGCCGTCCAGTTTTTTCCGCCACCAGTTCCAGCGCGCGCTAAAACCCGCCGCCGCGAGCGCGGTTACAGCCAGTATCCACACTGTCATTTGTCAGCCTCCCGTTGCAACTGCCAGAGCTTGGCGTATTTCACGAACACATAAAACGCCGACACGGCGCTCCACACAAGCCCCGCGAACCCGTCCAGAAACCCCAGCCGCAGAATATAGCGTTTGGCGAATTCATAGGGCACGGCCGCCGCCTTGAATACGGAAAACCGTTTGCCGGACCGGTGCATCTTGACTGCGGCGAAAGTGGTGTAGCGGTTGAATTTCTCGAAATATTCTTCAAGCGTGGGGTAGGAATTGTGAATGATGCGGTTTTCCAGCTCGCCGGTAGCGCCGGCCACTTCAATTCCTTCGTGCACAAGCCCGCCGCTGAATGACGCTTTGTCCCGCCTGAACAGGCGGATATGTTTCTCGCTGCCGAGCCCGCCGTATTTAAGCCGCCTGCCCAGAAAATGGTTTTCATACGGAATGCTGTAGGCGTCGCATTCCGGTCCGCCCGCGCTGAAAAGGTTTTCAATCTCGGCACGCAGGGCGGGCGATAGCCGTTCGTCGGGGTCGAGATGCAGGATCCAGCTGTTGGAGGCCCTGCCGAGCGCGCGGTTCTTCTGCGCGGCGTAGCCGTCGAACTCATGCTCCGACACCGTCGCGCCGAGCGATCTCGCGATCGCGATTGTTTCGTCGGACGAGCCGCTGTCCACCAGCACTATTTCTTCCGCCAGTCCGCGCGCGCTTTCAACGCAGCCCGGCAAATCGTGCGCTTCGTTGCGCGCTATCATGGCAAGTGTAATTGGCGGCATCAGGCGATCACCTTCCTGTAGAAATTTTCGGACGCGGCGGCGAAGGTTTCCGGGGTGAAGCGTTCTTCGTAATAAGCCCGGCCGCTCCGGCCCGCCTCCGCAAGTTTTTGCGGAGCGGACAGGTATCCGCTGATTTTTCCGGCGAGTGCGTCAGGCTCTCCGGGCGGAACCAGCGCGCCGGTCAGGCCGTCGCGCACCAGATCCGCCAGCCCGCCCACGTCGGAAGCTATTACCGGCCGCGCCCTGCTCATCCACTCAAGCGCGACGCGCGAAACCGCTTCTGATCCGGCTGACGGCACAATGCCCAGCGCGCACCCGTCCATGAACCTGAACACGTCGCCGAGCCGGCCGTAAAACTCGATGCTGTTTTCAATACCCAGCCCGGCCGCCATTTTTTTAAGGCCGTCGGCCGTCACATTCCTGTCCTCGCCCGCGACAAGAAGCCGCGCGCCGGGGTGCCGCGCGAGCACCTGCGCCATTGCTTCGAGCGCGACGGTGTGGCCTTTTACCGGGTCCAGCCGGCCTACAAGTCCTATTTTCAGGCCCTGCGCCGGCACGGGCGGGGTTTGCGGCGTGAAAATACCCTGCGGTATCAGTTCCGCTTTTATACCGCCGCCAAAAACGGCGGCAAACCGGTTCATGATCCGGCTGTTGGCGGCGATGAACCCCGCCGTCCGGTTCCACAGCAGGCCCGAAAACGGCTTGCGCCGCAACTCGCGTGCGTCGGCTCGGGTGCGGATGACCGCGGTTCCCGGCAGGCCCGCCGCCGCAAGCATTACCGAGTGGCTGTGCGCCGAGCCCGTGTGAGCGTTGATAATTTCCGGCTTTATCGCCCGCAGCTGCTGAAGCAGCCGGAAAAAACCGCCCGCGCTTTTTTCAGCCGCCAGCACCGGCAGACCGAACTGTTCCGCCCGTTTGCGGGCGTAGCCGTCCGGCGCGGCCATGAAATAGCAGGCGTGCCCGCGTGCGGCAAGCGCCCGCGCCAGAGTAAGCGCGTATTCGGTAAGCCCGGAATCCCAGCTCTCGTCTGCGTATTGGATTATTTTCATCTTTTCCCGGCGCCTTCCAGCTGCTGAAGCACCGCCGGCAGCGCGTGAACCGGCGCAATCAGCCGCATGGCGTTTTGATCGGATCCTTCCCGGGCGCAAAACTCGTCCCACTCTTTTCTGTCCGGCATGAGCGTGTCGCTTTTGCCGCCGTAAGGGCCCCATCTGACCGGCAGGCATCCCGCAAGCGGCGGGAAGAAAGCCACAACCGGCACGCCCAGCGCGACCGCCAGATGCAGCGGGCCGGTAGAATTGGCGGCCATTACCGCCGCTTTTGAAACAAGCGCGCAGTATTTTTCAAGCGGCAGGTCATGGCGCATTAGGTGGATGCCCGGTTCCGGCTTTATGTTTCTTGCCAGAGCCGCCAGTTCGGCGCCCGAACCGGTGAACAGAATATGGAGGTCGGGGCGCGCTTTGCGCAGCAGAAGGGCCAGCTCCGCGAAATTCTGAAGCGGCCAGTCGCGCGCCGAGCCGCGCGAGCCGGGATGCAGAAACACCGTGTCCGAGGCCGGCGCAATGCCGAATTCCGACGTCAGATACTGCTCGGCCCAGATGCGCTGCGGCGGCGGACAGAAAATGACCGGCGGTATTTTCTGAAACTCCACTCCCAGCGGCGCCAGCAGCGCGGTGTTGTAATCCGCTTCATGCCGCTTGCCGCGCGACCGGTTCTGAAAAACCGGGCGCGTAAGCAGCAGCGACCAGATTTTGGAGGCTGGGCCGATCCGCCGGGGAATCCGCGCCAGAAACACGGTCAGCGCGCTGGGCCGGTCAACAAAAAACAGCACGGCTGCGTGAAACTTTTTTTCACGCAGCAGGCGCGCGGTCTTGAGCACGCCGTCAAATTCGATAACTTCGTTCAGATCCGGATTGTTGCGGACCGCGCCCGCCGTATAGGGGCGCACCAGCAGCGCTATATGCGCCGCCGGATATTTCCGGCGCAGAAGCGCGAGCGCGGGGGTGGTGAGCACCACATCACCGATCCGGTCGGTGCGGACCAGCAGAATCCGTTTCTGGGCGGTCATATCCTATTGATTATATTATTTTTAGAGCGGTCCATAATCTGGCTTTTTCTGATCAGCCGGCCGGATACGGCAACTGGGAAAAGCGGCCCGGATAATTTGACGCGTAAACGGATAAAGTGCGATACTTTCAGCATATGCGTTCCTTGAGCGTGATTATCCCCAATTATAACGGCGAAAAACTGCTGCGCGAGTTTCTTCCGTCGGTGCTGGCCGCGCTGGACAATTATTCCGGGCCGAAAGAGCTTGTTCTGGCCGACGACTGCTCGACCGACCCGGGCGTCGCTACCGCCGCCATGCTCGCCGCCGGGCGGGACTGGGTGCGAATCGTTTCCGCCGGGCGAAACGGCGGGTTCTCCGCGGCCTGCAACATGGGCGCGGCTTCCGCGGGTCACGAAATACTTTTCTTTCTTAACAACGATGTGCGGCTGGAACCCGACTATTTTTCGGGATTTTCCGGCTATTTCGACGACGAAACGGTGTTCGCCGTCGCGCCCTGCGGGTTCAGCTGGCACGACAGGAAACAGATTGACGGGGTGAAAACCGTAAGCTGGTCCGGCGGATTTTTGCGGTTTACCGGCAATATTTACAACGCCGCGCTTAAACCGGGCGGTCCGTATCTGTCTTTTTCGGTGCAGGGCGCGTATTTCTTCGCCGACCGCGCGAAATTTTTCCTGCTGGGCGGGTTCGACGAGCTTTATTCGCCCTACATCATGGAAGAAACCGATCTCGCCTACCGCGCGCTTAAACGCGGCTGGAAAATCGTTTACGGACGGGATTTCAAGGGATATCACCGGGTGGGTTCGTCCATCCAGTCGAAAACTTCCCGCACGACACAGGTTATTTCGGCCCGGAACAGGCTGGTCTTCACATGGAAAAACATTCACAGCGCGCCGATGCTGGCGTGGCATTTTGTCTGTCTGGGAGTGCGGCTGCTGGGTTTGTCGGCCGTCCAGTGGCGCGGGTTTTTTGCCGCGCTTGCCATGCTCGGGCCCATACGCCGGGCCCGCGCGGCGGCACGGGCGCAGGCTGGCACGGACGATCGCGCCCTGCTTGATTTTTATCTGCCTTATTTTGCCGCGCTCCGATCCGGAATGCTATAATAGAATGCTAATCAATGATGACCAAGGAGATTATTGTGAAAAAACTGATTGCTGTGGCCATGCTGGCGCTGGGTGGAGTGTCGTCCGTTTTTGCGGCGGATTCCAGTTGGATCAAGGTGTCGCTTTTTGACCAGATCGCTTATCCGAAAGTGAACGCTGTTCAGGGTGTGGAACTGGGGCTGATATATTCAAATACTCCCAAGATTCAGGGCGTGCAGTATAATTTCATATACGCCAAAACGCTGGATTTGACCGGTGTTCAGATGGCGGTTGTCAATTCCGCTGATAAAATGCAGGGGTTGCAGTGGGGCTTGGTCAATCTTAACAAGGAAAATGAAGGCGTGCAGTTTGGCGGTGTGAACCTCGGCAAGAAATCGCAGGGATTGCAGTGGGGTCTTGTAAACGGCAACGAAACAATGACCGGTGTTCAGCTGGGTTTTGTGAACTATTCCAGGTCCTTCAGCGGATTGCAGTTCGGGCTGGTGAATTACACCAATACGCTTGAAAGCGGGCTTCAGCTGGGAATTCTCAATATCATCACCGAATCGAAACTGCCGTTCATGGTAATCGCCAACGCGCGGTTTTAAGATACAAATCTGTTAACGCGTCAAACGCGCCTCGGGTTAACCCGAGGCGCGTTTTTTTCAATACGCCCGAAAAAATTCCCGGTTTGCCGATGGCGCTAACAGCCTGAGCCCGGCCGTGCGGGTGTCATGCGGGATTCCATACCGCGAAAAAGGCTGATGTGTTTTTTTAGAGCTAATTAGAATTTCGTGTGGGTTTTTAAAGAGGTTTCTCGACGAGAAACCCCTTCAGGTTAAGGTTTTATACCTTAACTTAATGAAAAAAGCATTGTAAAAATACCGCTTTATCACTGGGGCAAAGCTTCATCTGGCAAACAACGTTGGATATGTCCACATTGTTCAACAACCCAAAGTTTTAGAGCTCATTTCTCAAACCGGTATCTGTATCAGACGAAAAGATGTCTTGA
Source organism: Elusimicrobiaceae bacterium (assembly GCA_028700325.1). NCBI lineage: Bacteria > Pseudomonadati > Elusimicrobiota > Elusimicrobia > Elusimicrobiales > Elusimicrobiaceae > Elusimicrobiaceae bacterium. The sequence goes on from JAQVSV010000023.1 coordinate 15,500, forward strand.
CGGGGGTGCCTGTGGCCTGCCGGCAATCAATATGATTTGACGGCGTGCCTGTGGCCTGCCGGCAATCAATATGATTTGACGGCGTGCCTGTGGGTGGAAACACGCACATTGGTTTCCGGCTTGCGGCGCGAGCAGGCTTGGCAAGGGACGCAATGTTTTGAATTTTATTGTTGCCTGCCGCCCAGTCATACCGGCGGCGGATTGTTTGCCGTGCATCGGGCGGATGACGGGCTGAGTGTTTAAAAATCCGTTAAAAGTCCAGCGGATCCAGCGGATTGCCGGCGCTGTCGGTAAACTCTAGTTTCGGCGCTTGTTTGTCCGACTCTTCGGGGCCGGGTTTGTCAGTAATTTCCGGCGCGGGATTTTCGTTGCGTCCGGTAACTTCCTGAACTGGCTGCTGATCGGCCGGCCCGTCCTGCATGTCCTGCAAATCCGGCAGATCGGTTTTGCTGATCGCTCCGGCGATGAGCAGTGTTTCATCCGGCCCGCCGTCCTGCTCGGGAACGGGTTCCTGCGGCGGAGTGATCGGGGTGCGTTTTTCGGTTTTTGGGGATTTGAAAATCCCGAACAGGCCTTTTTTCGGGCTGGTTTCTTCCGTTTCCTCGGCGCCGGTAATGCGCGCCGTTTCTTCAGCCAGCGGGATCGGATTTTGCCAGGTGATTATTTCCGGCACGGGAACGGCCGCGGGTTTTTTCTCGGGCTGCGGTTTGTGCGGCGCGGCGGGCTCGTCCCAAACGGGCCGGGCCGGTTTGACGTCATCGGGTTCAGGTGCGGTTTCCGGAACTGCCGGGTCCGGCTCCGCCTGTTCGAATATTTTATTCATTTCCGAGAGCGGCGGGTCTATTGGCTCCGCCTCGGGATTTTGCCAGATGACAGGCTCGGGGCCGCTGTTCTGCGTCTCCGGCTGGCTTAAACTTTTTTCCCATTTTTCCAGTTCGTCTTCGCTGACCAGCGGCCCGTCCGTCCTGCGGCCGTGTTTTGCCTGCTGTTCTTCTCCCGGTCTGGCGGCGCTGGCGGATCTGCCGGGTTTGTCAGCTTCTGATGCGCTGTCTTTCTGTTTCTGCGCCGGTTCGGTCTCCGGCACGCCGAACAGGTTTGTTTTCGGCTGTTCTTCCATGCCGGAATTGCCTTCGAAAATAACGGTGTTGCGTTTGGGCACAGGCACCAGTTTCACCGTTGTTTTAAAGTTTTGCGGGCGCGGGCTGGGGGGCGTGTCGTTCGTGCCGTCAAAATATTTGGGCCCGGAGGATTTTCTCTCCGTTTTTTTCGGAGGAGGCGCGTATTCCGGCTCGGGCGAATACTTAACTCTTGCGGGGTTCGGAGCCTGTTCCGCGGATCTGGACACCGGACGCTCGGCCAGCGGCTTCACGGGTTGTTTCTCAATCTGTTTTTGCGGCGACGCGGTTTTTGCGGCCGGAGCGATGGCGGCGGAGTGCGCCGCCGGCCGCACCGTGACTTGGGAATTCATATCAAAGCGTTTGCCGGTAAGCATTTCGTAGCTGCTGGCAAACACTTCGGAAGCGGTTATAAGCCGCATGCACAGGAAATGCTCGCGCGGACAGGTGTTGCCGCCGTGCAGCGTGCATGGCCGGCAGGCCAGATCCTTTTCTATCACGCGGTGCCCGGACCCGTAGGGGAAGAAGCCGAGTTCCCTGGTGGTCGGCCCGAAAATACCCACGGTCGGCACGTTAAACGCCGTGGCAATATGCATGGGCCCGGAATCATTGGTAATGAAAAGCCGCAATCTGGTCATCAGCGCCATCAGTTCCGGCAGATCGGTTTTGCCGGTCCAGTTTATCGCGTCGGTGCGGGAAAGCCGGCAGATCTGCTCGCCCAGTTCGTAATCCCCTTTGCCGCCTACGAGCACCGCGCGCGCGTGCAGCGTTTTGTAAAGCAGCCGGATGACCATCGCAAACCGTTCCGGCGGCCAGCGTTTGGTGAACCAGGCCGAGCCGGGGTGAATGCCGATAAGCGGGCGATCCGGGCGGCAGCCCAGCCGTTCGAGCCGGCTGTTGATTTCCGCGCGGATCTTTTCGTTTTCACGGAAAGAAACGGGCGCCGGCGTTATGTCGGCCGGTGAAATTGCGTTTAGCAGGGAAAGATTGCGTTCCGTATCGTGCAGCAGCCAGGAAAACGGAACCAGCCGGTTATAAAGCAATTTTCCCGCGCTCGACGAAAACCCCACCCGCACCGGCGCGCCGCTCAGCCACGCTATAAGCGCGCTCCGGAATGACCGGTGCGGCACTATTATCACATCGAACCGGCGGCTTCTCAGCGCTTTTGTCATCTTGCGGATGCCGTTTAACAGGCCGGTGCTGTGTTTGTCGTCAATGATAATCAGGCTGATTTCGCGGAGCGGCTTGAAAATATCCACCGTTTCGGGCCGGGTGACCAGCGTTATCTCGGCGTTGGGGAACAGTTCCGCGGTTTTTCTGATCAGCGGGGCGGTCAGCACCGCGTCGCCCAGAAACGCGGTCTGGTAGATGCAGATCTTCGAGGCGTTTTGCGGCTGGCCAGCGGAATCTTTTTTGTAATAATTCCAGTCAACCAGTTTCAGGTCACGGTATTTTATCGGGATGTCCCACGGCTTGAGCGCGTCGAGATACCGGTCCAGCACATGCCGCTGCAGGCAGGGGCTGGGGATCCCGAATTTCACGAACATCCGCCTTTCAATGGAGTCTTTGCTGTAGCGGGATTTGTATGGAATCGTTGTCAGGGCGCTTATGATGAAGGTTCGCAGATTGGCGTGCAGATCCAGAAAATGGGTTATATTGAGCTGCCGGATTATGCCGAGCGTGTGCCAGATGCTTCGGAACGGGATAACCCTGTCCACATGCGGGTTGCCCGCCAGTGCCGCCGCGAACTGGGGCTTCACCAGTACGTTGATTTCGCAGCGCGGCCATTTCTCTTTTATATTGCGGTAAACGGGCGACGTTAAAATAATATCGCCAAGCGAAGACAGCCGCACCACCAGAATGTGCGGAGTATAATTCAAGTCGGGAGATCCTTTGGCGTCGTTCATTTGAACAAGCTGTCCGGCAAAGCATCCAGCGTGCGGTTCGTAGCGCCTTTGTATGACAGAGCCGTTTCACGCGCGCGGCGACCCAGTTCGGCAATGCGCCCGGGCTTATTAAGTAATTGTATCAAACTGGAGGCGAAATTTTCGACCGTAACCGGCAGCCCGCCTCCGTTCGCCGCGAGTTTCGCCGCAGTTTCGGGCGTGTTGCCCGTGTGCGGGCCGAAAAGCACCGGCTTGCCGGCAATGGCCGCTTCCAGCAGATTGTGCCCGCCGCGCGGCGCTATCGTGCCGCCCACAAAGCAGGCTGTGCCGGCGCCGTAGAAAGAGGTGAGCCAGCCCATCGTGTCGGCTACAAGCACCTGCGTGCCGGCCGCAGGCTGGAGAGCCTGCGCGTCCCGCTGTGTCAGCCGCGCCGTGGCGAGGCCCGCTTTGCGGAAAATGGAGCAGACCTGTTCCGCGCGTTCAAGGTGGCGCGGCGCGGCGATTACGCGGTAATCATGAATTGTGTCCGAAATTTCCGCGAAAGTCCGGGCGAGCAGCTCTTCCTCGGCCGGATGAGTGCTGCCGCAAACCAGAATTTTTTTGCCCGTCCATCCGAGCGCGTCCGTCAGAGCCGCCACCTGCGCGGTTCTGGTGGCGGATTCGTCCAGCCGGTCGTACTTTATATTGCCGGTGACGGTAATCCGGTTTTTCGGCAGCCCGAGTTTTTCATAGCGCGCCGCGATTTCCTCCGTCTGCAGGCAGGCAGTTCGCACGCCTTTGAACGCCAGCCGCATCATCGGCTTGACAAGCGAATAGGTAAACAGGCTTTTTGCGGAAAGCCGGCCGTTTATTATGCACGTTTCGACTCCGGCCATGCGGCAGGCGGTAAGCATGTTGGGCCAGAGTTCGGTTTCAATGAGTATCAGGCTGGACGGCTTGAAGAGCTTTATGAAACGCGTGACCAGCGGATAAAAATCAAGCGGCGCGAGCACGGCTTTTGAAATGCATGGGTTTTTCCGCGCCTCCGCCCTGCCCGCCGCCGTGGACGTGGTAAGCAAAATCGCGCGGCCGGGATATTTCTCTTTAAGTGCGGCGGTCAGGCCCGAGATGGATTTCACTTCGCCTACGCTGGCCGCATGAATCCAGACCGGGCGCACGGGCAGATCCGCGGCGCCGCCGTAACACACAAACCGTTGCGCCAGCTCGCTGGCGAGCCGGCCGAGCAGGCCTCTGCGCGGAGTAAGGAAAAAATAAACCAGATAGCCCGCCGCTATGAATGGAAACAGCAGGTTTCCCGCAATGAGAAGAAAAACGCCGGTCATTGCGCGGCAAGCCGGTCGGCTTTATCGGTTGCCCGGTCCAGCGCCAGCTTGATCCGGGCTGCGGCCGACTCGGCTGTTTCGTCTTCCCCGACCGTGATCGGCGCGCCTTCCACTACCGCCGCGCGCGAAAAAGGGAGAGGCAGTTCGAACCGGTCCCAGGAATTGAAAACCATTTTACGGCTGTTGCCGCAGGCCAGCGGCACTATCGGCAGGCCGGTTTTCCGGGCGAGGAAAATAACGCCCTGCTGAACCGTCCGGCGCGGGCCTCTCGGCCCGTCCGGCGTTATTACCGGGCAGAACCCTTCCCCGATTTTCCCCAGCAGTCCCAGCAGCGCTTTTGTGCCGCCCCGGCTGGTTGAGCCGCGCACGGCCGACAGGCCGGCGCGCATCAGCACTCTGGCGATATATTCGCCGTCTTTGCTCATGCTTACCAGCGCGCAGATCCGCCGGCGCCGGTGCGTATAAATAAGGAAGGCCTGCTTGCAGTGCCAGATGGCGAAGATATAGTTTTTCCCGCGGCGTTCCAGTTCCTCGACCGCCGGATCTTTTATCCAGCTTATGCGCGAAGTCCTGCCGGTACACAGTAAAAAAAAGTAACCGGCCCAGCCCGCGGCACGGTGCAGCCACGTGACTTTTCCTGCCGGAGTTGTGGATGACGAGGAAGACATTTTAGCGGGTTTTTGCCTTGCGGCGGGGTTCCCAGGGCATCAGAAATACTGCGGAAAGTTTGTTGGTGATCTGTCCGTCGGCGTCAAGTGTCACGTCAATTTTTCCGGCGTTCAGCTCTTTAAGGATTTCGGGCAACGCTTTCGCCGCCGTCGCGCAGTCCACAGCCGAGCCTTTGCGGTTGAAACGCAGATCCGGCACCTTCATTTCGTAGTGCTCTGTCATCTGCGGCGAAAAAAGTATTTCCGGCGTGCCCGGTTCGAAATTCTCCGCTTCCGCCTCGGATTTTATCAGATCCGCAACAAAATCGAACGCCGTTTCAAGAAATTCGTAAACCGCCAGCGCGCCCGCTTCGCGCAGCGGGATTTCCGCATAAGACGCTATTTTGCGGTACGGGTTTTCGCCAAGCGTCACCGCCGCCGCGCTGAACATTCTGGCGGGCGGCAGGCCGGTAAGATCTAGCGCCGCATAGGATTTGTCGAACGAGTTGTACACCACGCCGGCCTGAAGTTCGCTGGCCAGCCCGAAAATGAATTCATACAGCGCGCCCGTGTCAGCCAGTCCCGCCGCCGGCAAGGCGAGCTGCGCCTTGCCGATGCGGCGGGCTATTTCCTTATGATGAACCGGTATTTTAAAGCGCCGTATCTTTTTCACTTTATCTTCTGCGCCTGCTGCTTTTCTTGCTGGCGCGGAGTTTGTTGCCTGCCGCGGGGGGCGCGGTGTTGGCGTCGGCCGCAATTTTCGCGAACGCGGGTTTCTTTTCCGTGAGCTGCGCGGAATTTGAAGCGGAGTTGTTTTTCGAGCCTTCAACGAACTGGTACAGCAGCGTAGTGGCGATGGTCACGGTCGAGTAAACTCCGCAGATGACGCCTACCAGCATGGCGAACGCGAAGTCGTTAAGAACCGGCCCGCCCAGAAAATACAGTATTATGGACGCCAGAAAGACGGTTAGAGTCGTGATGACTGTCCGCGACATCGTTTCGTTCACGCTGAGGTTGATAAGGTCGTACAGTTTGATGCGCGGATTAAGATGCATATTTTCGCGCATCCGGTCGAAAATAACGATGGTATCGTTAATCGAGTAGCCGGCGATAGTCAGCAGCGCGGCCACGGTTATCAGGTTGATTTCCCGGCCGGTTATCGCCAGCGCGCCTACTACGATGAGAATATCGTGGAACTGGCCCAGCACGCCCATTACGCCCCAGATGGGGTTGCTGAAGCGGAAAGCCACATAGATGATGATGCCGAACAGCGACAGCACCATCGCCCAGATGGCTTTTTTAGACAGATCCCGTCCCACCGCAGGGCCCACATACTCGACCCGGCCTACCGAATAACCGGCCGACACGGTGTCCAGCGCGCTTTTTATTCTGTTGCCGATTTCATTTACGTTATCCTGACTGCCTTTTACGCGGATAGCGTAGGACGAGCCGCCGGAATAAGTCTGGATTTCCGGGGTGATGCCGGCTTTTTCAAGCGCGGTGCGGATCGTGCCGATATCGGTCGGCTGCCTGAAATCCACCTGCAGCATGGTTCCGCCGGAGAAATCCAGCCCGTAATTAAAACCCTTCACCGCTATGGTAAGGATGCTTCCCAATACCAGCAGGCCGGATATGGCGAAGAAAGTGAATCTGTTTTTTACAAAGTCGAAGTTTGTTTTCGGAATGAGGCAGATCATATGCTTAACTCCTTGGGGTTGCTGTTCAGCCACAGCTCATATATGGCCCTGGAAACAAACACCGATGTGAATACGCCGATCAGCAGGCCCAGCGTAAGCGTTACGGCGAAGCCTTTGACCGGGCCCGACCCGAACTGGAAGAGAAATACCGCCGCGATCCAGGTGGTGAGGTTGGAATCCAGAATCGCGCTCCAGGCCTTGTCATAGCCTAAGGGAATGCACATCACAAGCGGCTTGCCGGCATGGATTTCCTCGCGGATGCGTTCAAGAATAAGCACGTTGGCATCCACTGCCATCGCCAGCGACAGGATCATGCCGGCAATGCCCGGCAGCGTGAGCGTGGCTGAAAAATACGCCATTGTCGCTATCAGAAACACGAAGTTGAGCGAGAGAGCGATGTCGGCGATGAAGCCGGACGTTCTGTAGTAAACAATCATGAACAGCACTATCAGTATGAAGCCGAGCAGACAGGCGTTAAGGCCCGCTTTGATCGAGTCTTCTCCGACGCCGGGCCCGACCGTGCGTTTTTCAATGATCCGCACGGGCGCGGGCAGCGCGCCGGCGCGCAGGATAATGGCGAGGTTTTTGGCTTCCTCTATGCTGAAGTTGCCTTCGATGATGCCCGAACCGCCCGAAATTCTGCTTTTGATCACCGGCGCGGAGTGCACCACCCCGTCAAGCACGATCGCCAGGTATTTGCCGATATGGCTGCCGGTGTATTCCGAGAACAGTTTTCCGCCGTCCTTGTCGAACGTGAAGGAAATATAAGGATAGCCGTATTGTCCGCCGGTCTGCACCTTGGCGTCTTTCAGATACGCGCCGGTGACAATGACCGACGACTCCACCACATAATACTTCGCTTCCTTGCCTTTGAGCACTTCGGCGCCAGCGGGCAGTTCCTTGGCGATTACCGGGTTAAGCGAACCGTCCTGCAGGAAAGGCTCGTCGGCTTCGCTTATCATGCTGAGCACTTTTTCCGCCGCGGGTGAAGTGTCAACGGTTTTGAATTCCAGCATCGCTGTTTTGCCGATAAGCTCTTCCGCGGTATCGGTGTTGGCGATGCCGGGCAGCTGCACGGAAATCCAGCGCTCGCCTTGCCGGGCGATCGGGGTTTCCGCCACGCCGTACTGGTCAATGCGGTTGCGCAGTATTTCTATGGCGCGCTGGAGCGCGTCCTGCGTTTTCTCGGTCTTGTCAAGTTTCGACACGTCGAGCTCCAGCAACAGATAACTGCCGCCGCGCAGATCCAGCCCCAGATTCAAAATCCGTTTCGGGCGGCTGCGTTCGGCTTCCAGCCGGGTTCGCTCCGTTTGCGGCATGCTGTACCAGTTGTAGGTGGGGTACAGCAGCCATGCTGACAGAATCAGCAGTGCGAAAATAGTGATCCATTTCCACATCAGTTTTTTTGGCATGGGGGGCTAGGCTCCTTTCGGGGGTTGTGCGGAAGTATCCTTTATTATTGCGGCCACCGCCGTGCGCTGAATGGTCAGCTTTACCTTTTCCGCGACGCGCACGATAACTTCGGTTTCCTGCACGGCGTCCACAACGCCGTGCACGCCGCCGGTGGTTATTATCTTATCGCCCTGCGCCAGTTCCGCCAGCATTTTCTGCCGTTGTTTTTCCTGCTGCTGCTGAGGGCGTATTATAAGAAAGTAAAATATGACTATTACAAGAACTATAGGAAACATATTAGTGATAAAAGAAGGTCCTTCAGGTGTCATCGAGTCCTCCAGCGTTTAATTTATGCTGAATTGTAACATATTAGGCGCCGCCCGCAAAAGCGTTAAAGTTAACCCGCATTTCCCGTTTTGTGTTTGCGGCCTGCATGCGGCATTGAAAATGAAAAAAGTTGCGGAAATATTGCCGATTTACAAAAACAGAGGTTTATGATAAAATTTATTTGGGTACGGTAAGTGCCAAGGATCGCGAAACATTGGCAGAGCATGCGTTCAGACGATCCCGTAAGCGACGGTAAAACGCGTTTACATCCCAGGAAAGAGATGGTGCAGACGATGTCCAGAATAATGTTATCCGTTGCAGTTCTTATCGCAACAATGGGTAACGCCCAGGCTGCGGTTTCCGCTTTAGAGCAGTTGAAAGCCGCAGTTCCTGCCTCGAAACAATGCGTTAGCAGTGAAATCAAGGTTCAGGTTCCGCAGACGGTGGAAAAAACTGCGGATTCACGCCGTGTTTCCGCGTCCGAGGGCATGCCCGCGGAATTTGCGGTTAGCGCCGAAACGTTCTTCCCTATCAAGGGGCATGTTTCGATGGTGTACGAGTATACCACCAGCGATCAGGATAAAAGCGAAATTGTCGAAGTCGTATTCGATGCGGTGAACCATAATTCCGGGGAGGTCGCGGTTTCGGCCAGAGTGAGCCGTCCGTCTGACAGCACTTCGGTTCCGACTTCGTTTTTAGCAAAGCGCACTGCGCTCGGCGTATTCTCCTATGATTTTATCCGCCGGTCAAACCGCATGGAATTTCCGTCGGATCTGCAGCCCGGGGCGGAATGGAATTCCAACGTCGGGATAGAGCGCATAGAAACGCTGCGCGGCTGGGTGGTGGTGCCCGCCGGAAAGTTTACTTCGTGCCTTAAAGTGGTTACCCGGATAGGCGGCGGCGATCTGGGCACCGCGGTGCGTTATTACGCGCCGGGCGCGGGGCTTGTGTTTGAGGAAATCCGGGCGGAGGACGTGCAGTCCCAGCTGAGGCTTGTTTCAATAACGCGGAATTAGTTTTTTCGCTGAAGAATTGCAGCCCAAACCTGTTTAACGGGTTTGGGCTTTTTTACGGAGGCTGCTGCCGGATGAATATTTTTTCCGTGGTTATTTTTGCGGCGATAATAGGCGGTTTTGTTCTGGGAACCGCGGTGAACATGCTCAATGTGCGCGCCATGCGCCCGGAGCTGCCCGAGGAGTTTTCCGGCTGGTACTCGCCGCAGAAGTATGCCCGGTCTCAAAACTATCTGCGGGACAATACGCGGTTTGCCCTGTTCGGCTCGGCGATTGACCTGTTCCTTCTGGCGCTGTTTGTTTTTGCAGGCACTTTCAACGGGCTGGACCGGCTGGCGCGCTCGGCGGGGCTGGGCGAGATCTGGTCCGGCGTGTTTTTTGCCGCGCTTCTGCTGCTGCTTTTAAAGCTGGTTGGTATTGCGCGGGCCGCATACGGCACGTTCGTTATCGAAGAAAAATACGGTTTCAACCGCACGACCGTAAAAACTTTTATTCAGGATATGCTGAAAGGTTTTGCGTTGAGCGTTGTTATGGGCGGGGCGATTATAGCGGGCGTGATCTGGTTTTTTAGCCGGTTCGGAACTTACGCTTTTGTGTATGCCTGGGCGGGGATTACGGTTTTTCAGCTTTGCGTGGCGTATCTGACGCCCGTTCTTGTGATGCCGCTGTTCAATAAATATGTGCCGCTTGAGGAGGGGCCGCTCAAAGCTGAAATCACGGCTTATGCCGCCCGGCAGGGTTTTAAAATTCAGGGCGTGTTTACTATGGACGGCAGCCGCCGGTCCAGCAAGTCAAACGCGTTTTTTACTGGTTTTGGCCGGTTCCGCCGGATAGTGCTGTATGACACGCTTGTCGCGGCGATGACAACACCGGAGATCGTGAGCGTGCTTGCCCATGAGATCGGCCACTATAAAAAGAAGCATATAATAAAAGGAATGGCGGCGGGGATTGTGGAAACGGGGCTGATGCTGTTTGTTTTTTCGTTATTTGTAAATAACGCGCAGCTGACACGGGTGTTTGGTTTTGAGCATGGGTCGGTATACGCCAGCCTGATGGCGTTCGGGTTCCTGTATGCGCCGGTTTCGTTTGCGCTGGGAGTGTGCAGGGGCTACCTGTCGCGCAGGAACGAGTACGAAGCGGACCGCTTTGCCGTGGACACTTACCGGCACGGCCGCGATTTTATCTCCGCGCTCAAAAAGCTGTCGGTGGAAAACCTGTCCAATCTTACTCCGCACTGGCTAAAGGTGAAACTGGAATATTCGCATCCGCCCGTGCTGGAGCGGATCGCGGCGGTGAGGGCGGCCGCCGGGATAACAGAGCCCGTGCCACGGGAGCAGGGCGAAAAGAAGCATTAAGCGCCGCAAGGTGTTAGTGCAAATTCCCCCGGGCGGAGGAATGATGCGAACGCCGACAACATAGCCGCATATTTCGTTTCGCCGCAACGCGGCACGGCTGAAAACATTCAACAGCTAAGCGCGGGTTTTAAGCAGGACACCGGGTTTGTTGATACGCTGTGCGCTTCCCGTAAAGTCAATGAAAACCGGCGGATGCTTTTCGTCAGCAATCCGCCGCTGGCCGTGCTCGAAAAAGCCGGGCGGGAAGCGTTTCGCCACCGGCCCGCAGGGGTCTTCAGATGTGTTTATGCGGCCGCCGCGCCGCGCGGGCCTTCATCCGCGGCAATACATGTCAAGCAATCTAAGAATCTTACCATGGGTCTATGGGACTGCGTTCTTAAATTTGGCGCTTTTTCGGACTCTGCCGCCGGTTTGCCAAACGGTAAATTGCCTCCAGTTTTTTCTCTATCGTTT
>JAQVSV010000024.1 GCA_028700325.1 Elusimicrobiaceae bacterium
GTGATCCACCGCAGCACCGGCACCGCCTACAACGAGACGGTCGGCGGGCTGGAGACCTGGCATATCTATATCGGGGAGCACTGCCGGGAGGATTACGGCGATGTGCGGTTCACCAACAGCACCGGGGCGGAACTCGCGTATTATCTCTGGCCGGACTACACGAGCAGCAGCGCCCGGTTCGCCGTGCGGCTGGAAGGGGCGGATGCTGCCGGAGAAGTGACGGTATGGTATGGGAACGCCGCAGCGACGACGACGAGCGATGCCGAGGCTACATATTATGTGTTTTTTAATGGACCTGTGGAACCTCACCGCAGGAAAAGTGCACGCCACGGACTACACAAACGCCTGCCGCACCATGCTCTTTAATATCCACAGCCTGTGCTGGGACAGGGAACTGCTTGAGCTTTTTCAAATACCAGCCTGTCTGCTGCCTGAAGTGCGCCGGTCATGGGGGCGGTTCGGCTCCATGCGCGCCGACCTCATACCCGGCCTGCAGGCCGACATCTGCGGCATGTGCGGCGACCAGCAGGCCGCGCTGTTCGGGCACGGCTGCCTCAAACCCGGCTCCATTAAAAACACCTACGGCACCGGCTGTTTCCTGCTGTTAAACACAGGCGATAAACCGGCCGCTTCAAAACAGGGCCTGCTCACCACGCTGACCGCGCAAACCTCTTACGGCAAACCCGTTTACGCGCTTGAGGGCAGCGTGTTCGCCGGCGGCGCGACGGTGCAGTGGCTCCGGGACGGGCTGAAAATTCTCGACAAGGCGGCCGACAGCGAAGCGCTCGCCAAAAGCGTGCCTGACGCCGACGGCGTGGTTTTCGTACCCGCGTTCACCGGGCTGGGCGCGCCTTACTGGGACATGTACGCGCGCGGCACGATAAGCGGCCTTACCCGCGGCACCCGCCGTGAACATATCGTGCGCGCCGCGCTTGAAGCGATCGCGTTTCAGAGTCTTGACGTTATTGAAGCCATGCGCCTGGACAGCGGGCAAACCGTTTCCGCCATACGGGTGGACGGCGGCGCAAGCGCCAATAATTTCCTTATGCAGTTTCAGGCCGATATTTCCTGCTGCCGCGTGATAAGGCCGGAACTGCAGGAAACCACGGCCTGGGGCGCCGCCGCGCTGGCAGGTCTGGGCGCGGAAATATGGCGCGCGCCGCAGGATATTTTCACCGTGCTTTGCGCGGAAAGAACGTTCACTTCAAAGATGCTCCCCAAAGACCGCGCGCGCGCCGCAACACGCTGGCAGAAGGCGGTAGCCAGAACCTGTTCGCGGTGACACGCCTGTCAGCGCGCCAATACCCGCCCGTTATTTCTCCGCAACAGCCGTTCCGGGCCGGGTTTTCAGATATTTGTAAAACACCAGGCCGGCATGAGCAAGAGCCGCCGCGCGAACAAACCCCGCCAGAACCCCGTGTATCCGCCAGCGCAATACTCCGGCAGCCGCAGTCAAAACCAGCGGCACCAGCGCGGCAGCGCCGGAATAAGTGATCAGCGCAAACGATTTCACTTGCCCCCCCCAATCGTTGCAGCGTCATGGCATAAAACGCAGTCCCGGCAAAATTTTATTATAATATCCGGTAATGGAAACCGGTCAGGCAAGAGCAGTATACCACGATGCGTAAAACTGCTGACTCCAAAGCAGCATTGAAACCCGCGGCACACGATGGCTTCAGCGGACGGCTGCTGGAATCCGTCAAAATCGCGGTCATTGCGGCGGCCATATCGGCCGGGATTGTGCACGCCAGGTATATATTCGCTTCGGTATTGCCGGGCAAAACCGTCAGGATCGGCACCTGTACGCCCGATCCCTGGACGGAAGCATGCATCGAAACCCTGTGGAACGCACTGCATGACCGCCATGCCGGCGGAACCGCCGTTTACAGCTGTCCGCTCACCAAAACGCCATACCTCGTGAAAACCGACCGCTCGGGCACGGTTATAGACTGCCCCAATCCTCACCGGCACAATTTAAAGCGCCTGCGCGCGCAGGGCAAACTGGTTATTCCTGAACCGCTGGATTGAAATTTATCATGACTCCGGTTATCCGACTCTGCACCAGGTGCGGCCGCCCGCACGATTACGAAACAGACAGGAGCAGCCTGTGCCAGTCCTGCCGTATGGCGGACGCTGAAAATGCCGCTATCAGCGGCAAACAATCCGAACATAACCGGGTTGACGAAACCGAACACGCCAGCATTCTTCAAACCCGGTTCGGCCTTGCGCTAAAACTGGCGGCGCTGCTGGCCTGTTTCGGCCTGCTTGCGTGGAACATCGTGGAGTTCCGGAGCACGCTCAAACCCGGCCGGCCATTGCGCTGGGGCTCCTACAATACCGATCGCGAAACCGAAAAATGCGTAACAAACCTCTGGAAAGCGTTAAGCGCGTTCCAGCAGGGCGACCGGGCGGTTTACGTCTGTCCGGCAACCGGCGCGCCATATCAGCTCATCAATACCGCCGAAGGGCCCGTGCTCGAGTGTCCCAACCCTCATAAACATAAACTCCGCAGACTTCGCGCCGGAGGAAAACTGGTCATGCCGCAAGCGGCAAAGTAACCGCTGCTGCGCGCGCCCCGCGCAACCGCACGATGACGGCAGACGGAATCCGAATACGGAAAAGTTTATCGCCCGCGCAGCCAGACCGCCCAGGCTCCGTCGGATTTCTGGATATGCGCGAGCAGCCAGGAAGTAATATGCCGGTACAGCAGCTCGGTAAGCTCTTCGCTCGCGCCCTGCGCGGCATACGTCCGCTCGATATTGGCAAGATTGCGCATGAAATAAGCGTGCTGGGCCTTATGCACGGCCATTTCGGGATAGGCATGCGCCTCCAGCAGCTTCTCTTCGTCGGCAAAATGCAATCTGGCATAATCATCCATAAACGCGATAATTGACTCCGCGTCCGGCTGTTCGCCGCCTCCGGCAATAGTTTTGGCAAACGCGTTGGCCCGGTCGAAAAGTTCCTTATGCTGCGCATCTATGGCATCGTTTCCAGTGGCAAGCGCCGGTGTCCATTCCAAAGGCATAAAATCCCCCCGTTAAATTCAGTTTTCAGGCCCGGACCGGGCTTTGGACTCGATCAGGGCGATAGCAAGCAGATAATGCGCGTCGGAATTGTCCTTTTCAGCCTCAATAACTTTCTGAAACAGCCCGACCGCCTCCGCCGCCTTGTTCTCATGCAGCAGCGCGCGCCCGAGGAAAACAAGGTGCGCGGTATCGTCGGGATGCGTTTGCAGCACATCGCGGCATTCGGCAATCATGCCCGGAAGAACCGTATCCGGCTCCAGATTATGATCCTTCCATAACTGCCGCCAGGTGACCGCCTCCAGAGCGCGGTATGCCGCGATAGCCTCGGGCAGTTTTTTCTGCTCCTCCAGCCCTTTGCACAGGTTGCGCAAGGCGTGCGCGAATTCCGGCGCCAGCTCCACAGCCTTTCGGTACGCGCCCACCGCGTCATCCAGCCTGCCGTCGGCCGCCAGCGCGACGCCAAGATTGTTGTACGCGCCGGCATACGCCGGATCAAGGTCTATGGCCTTGTTAAACGACTCCGCCGCCTCGGCGTAACGCTTGAGAGCGGACAGCATTATGCCCCGGTTATTATGGGACGCGGCCTGCGCGGGCGCAAGTTCGATCGCCTTGTCAAACGCGGCCAGCGCGTCCTGCGGGTTTTTTGCGGCATAGCACACCAGACCCAGTTCGACGTACAGCTCCGCCTTGCCGGGACTGGCGGCGATTTCGTTTTTCAGTTCGGCTATTTTCAGATCGTGTTTGCCTGCCATATATTCTCCAGTCTGTAGATAATAGGGAAATTGCCGCGTCTTTGCAACCCCGGCGCTCTGCCGCAGGGCCGCCTGTGGCGGGTGGCGGGGATCCGCGCGAGAAAGTTGGTATACTATAATGGAATTTTTCAAATTGGAGATTCAGGAATGCAGCTTAGCCCAATTGATTACATAATCATCGGCATTTATTTCTTTTTTGTACTGGCGATCGGCATGCTTTTGAAACGCAAGGTGAAATCCAGCGCTGATTTTCTGGGCGGGCGCGGAGGCAACGGGTCCATTCCGCTGTGGATAACGAGCCTCGCCTTTATTTCGGCGAACCTGGGCGCGCAGGAAGTGCTGGGCATGGCCGCCTCCGGCGCGAAATACGGAATAATGACCGCTCATTTCTACTGGGTGGGCGCCATCCCCGCCATGGTGTTCCTCGGCCTGTTCATGATGCCGTTTTACTACGGCAGCCGCGCGCGGTCGGTGCCGGAATACCTGAGCCTGCGTTTTGACGAGAAAACCCGCACGTTCAACGCACTGTCATTCGCGACGATGACGGTGTTTTCGTCGGGCGTGTCGCTTTACGCGCTGGCGATCCTGCTGGAGGCCCTGCTGGGCTGGAATTTCGGTTTTTCCATTCTGCTGTCGGCGGGGATCGTGGCGGTGTACACATTCACCGGCGGGCTGAAAAGCGCGATCTATAACGAGGTTCTCCAGTTTTTCCTTATCGTGCTGGGCATCACGCCGCTGGTTTACGCCGGCCTGCACAGGGTGGGCGGCTGGACCGGCCTTAAAACCCAGCTGCCGGCGGTAATGACCCATACCTGGCAATACATGGGCTCGCCCGACCAGAACCCCATGGGCGTAGGCATATTCGGCATGGTGATGGGCCTGGGCTTCGTGCTTTCGTTCGGGTACTGGTGCACCGACTTTCTGCTGGTGCAGCGCGCGATGACCGCACGCAGCATGTCGGACGCGCAGCGCACTCCGCTTATCGCCGCGTTTCCGAAAATGCTGCTTCCGTTCATTGTGATCCTGCCGGGGCTTATCGCGCTTGTCATGACCCGGATGAACGCCGGTTTTGCGCTCCCCGTCAAACCCGACGGCCGCATGGATTTCGACATGACGCTGCCCACCATGCTCACCTATTTCTATCCGTCCGGCCTGCTGGGTGTGGGGTTAACCGCGCTGATGGCTTCCTTCATGTCGGGCATGGCGGGCAACGTGACCGCGTTCAACACCGTATGGACCTATGACATTTATCAGGCGCATCTCTGCAAAACAGGCACCGACGAGCACTACCTCAAAGTGGGCAGGATAGCCACCGTGGCGGGCATAATCATCTCCATCGCCACCGCTTATCTGGCGCGGAGTTTTAACAACATCATGGATCTGCTGCAGCTGGTTTTCGGGTTCGTGAACGCGCCGCTGTTCGCGACCTTCCTGCTGGGAATGTTCTGGAAACGCACCACCGGTCACGGCGCGTTCTCCGGCCTGCTTGCCGGCACCGCCGCCGCGGCCGTTACGCACGGCATTACGATTGCGGAGGGCAAAGGCGGCTGGCTGCTGTTCGGCGGCATGAGCCCGCCGCACCAGTTCCGCTCGGCGATGGGGCAGGCGTTTGCCATAGCGATTGTGGCGTGGGCAACCTGTTTCCTCATAACATTGGCGGTCAGCCTGTTCACAAAACCGAAACCCGATGAAGAAATGCGCGGGCTGGTTTACAGCCTCACACAACGGCCGGTATCCACGGAAAAACGCTGGTATATGCGCCCCGGCCCGCTGGCGGCGGGCGTGCTGATAATGACGCTGGCGCTCAATTACATTTTTCACTAGACGGCAGACGGCGACTCCAAGGAGATAAACATGCTAAACAGATTACTGGATGATTTGCGGTTTCCGATCGGCCTGCTGTTCCTGATATTCAGCGTCATTCTTACGATCGTCGGCATAATTCTGCCGCTGAAACCCGGCTCCGGAACCAATCTTAACCTGTTCGCGGGCGGCGTGATGGGCGTTTTCGCGCTGTTCATGCTGGGTTCGGCGTTCCTGGCGGTCCGCGGGGCGCACGCCGCCGAAACCGAAGACCTGACTCAACAGAAATAGCCGGATATCTTTTTCCTTCGACGGCGCGTTCAATCCCGCCGGCGGCGTGTGGAACCGGTTCATGCAAAACCCCGGGCCCGGACGCGCTTTTAAACTGGCCGGCTTAAGCCTGAAATAACCCCGCTTTTCGTACGGCCGCCGCAAAACACCCGCATTTGACAGGCCGGGCTCCTGGCTATTTGAGTATAATGGATATATGCTGACAACGCTTATCGCGGTATTGATAGGGAATGTGCTGTCCGCCGCACTGGCGGGCGTGGTGCTGTTCCTGAAAAAAGACGATCTCCGCGCGATCATGCCTTATCTCATAAGTTTCGCGACCGGCACGCTGCTCACCACGGGCTTTGCGGGAATCCTGCCCGAAGCGGCGGAAGCCCTGCCGGTGAAAACCGTCATGCTCATTCTGCTGGGCGGGATACTGGCGTTCATGCTGCTTGAAAAAACGCTGATCTGGCGGCACTGCCACGCGCAGCACTGCGAAGTTCATCCGGCGTCGGGCTACCTCATTATCGCGGGCGACACGCTGCACAACTTTTTCGACGGGATGGCGATAGCGGTTTCGTTCGGCGTATCTTCAGCGCTGGGCGTGATGACAACCATCGCCATTTTCGCGCACGAGATACCGCAGGAACTGGGCGATCTGGCGGTTCTGCTGCATGGCGGCTTCTCGAAAAAACGGGCGTTTTACTGGAACATCGTGTCCAGCTGCGTGGCGCTGGCGGGCGCGGCGGCTGGCTATTTCGCGCTGGAGGCGGTGGCGGGAATAGGGCCTTACGCACTGTCACTGTCGGCGGCCAGCATTATATACGTTTCAATGTCGGACCTTATTCCTTCGATGTCCAGCAAAATCCAGACCGGGCCGCGGCATTTCATCGCTCTGCTCGCCGGAGCAGGCCTCATGCTTCTTTTCCTCTCGCATGGACATGCCTAACACGCGCGGCGCTGCAATAACGGCAATATGGGCGGCGGTGTTTTCATGCGGCGCAGGCGCCTGGGCCGGCCCGGCCGGACCGCCTTACCGCATTTCAATCTCTTCCGCCGTTTCCAACGGATCGGCATGGCCCGCGCCGGAATTTACAGCAACACCCGCACAGCCCGACAACCCGGAAACCGCGCCGCCTTACCGCATTTCAGTTTCCACCGCCGGGCCAATGGAAAGTGACGCCGGCAAAGATGCCGGCGTCATATCCGGCACGTTACGGCACGTCATGCGCTATACGGAAAACATACACGATTCCGTTTCAAAAAACTTTCTCAGAACCGTCGGCAGGGTGGACGACTATTTCGGCAACCGCTACTATGTGAAAACCCGGCAGAAAAGCGCGGCGGTGCTGACACTCGACACCTATATAAAAGAAGGCTCGCTCGCGTTCCGGCCCAACATAAACGCTAAAATAGACCTGCCCGGCACGCAGGACAGGTTCAATGTGATCGTGACGCACATACAGGAGGAAACGCTCGACAGGATGTCGGCCATGGAGCGGGTGCGCAACTCCCAGGACTATTTCGCGCAGGCTTTCAACAGAACCGGCAACTCCGCCGGATCCGACAACAACTCCACCACTTTTGTCGGGCTGCGCTACGCGCGCCAGCTCACAAAACATCTTGCCAATCACGTTGATCTCGGCCTGAACTACAATTTTCTGCCCCGGCCGTGGGTGCTGCCCAAGCCGTACGGCAGCTACAATCTGGATCTGACCCACGACATCAAGAATTTCCTCATCCGCCAGGACAACAAACTGTTCTGGGAAATGGGGAGCGATGCCGGCTACAGCGGCGCGCTCGTGCTTACGCGCCAGCTCGCGCAGAACCTGCTGCTGGAATCGGAATTCGACGGCAACCGCACCTTCGTCAAACCTAACTGGACCATGCTGGAAACAGTATCGCTCAACTGGATCGCTTCGGACCGCGACATCATAACGCCGATGTTCCAGGCCACCATGAATTCCACCCCGGCTTTTATCGCCACAATGTACACCGTGGCGGTTAACTGGCGCAGGCGCCTGCATAACGACTGGCTTTTTTTCGGAGCCGCGCCGGAAATAGATTATCCGCGCGACCACGCCTTCGGGCCGCAGTACCGGCTGACACTCTCGCTGGAAGTGATTTTCGGGTTCGCCGGATGACAGTGCCAAACATTCCGGCTCCGCATATCCGCGGCGGCAGCCGCGCGATTTTCTATAATTGCACTATGCGGCTCATTACTTTCGTCATGGCGGTCTGCGCGCTGTGCCCTCAGGCGCGGGCCCATGTGCTCAAACTGAAGGACGGCACGGTCATACAGGGCCATGCGCTTTCGGCAAGCACCGGATCATTCCGGCTGGAGGGCGGATTCACCGTGCCGGTCCGGAAAACCCTGCAGCTGCATTTCATGGAGCTGGAACCGGTCACCTCGGATTATTTCCAGCCGCTCCCCGAAAGTCCCGGCGCCGCGCAGCAGATCAACGCGCAGGCGAAAAAACTGGGAGCCCGTTACCCGCAGGAACAGGGATTGGTGCTGCGCGACCTGACGGACATCACTCTGCGGAGTGACGGTTCGTGGTTTCTCAGGCGCCATTTCACCGCCAAAGCGCTGGCGTTTTCCGCCGCCGAGGATTTCAAGCAGTTCGCCGAGGAGCTCGATAACGGGCGCGAGCGCGTCAAATTCCGCAAAGCGACGGTCTATCGCCCCGACGGATCCGCCGCCACGCTCGACCCGGCCAATCTGGCGTCCACCGAGCCGCAGGCGCAGGACGGCATGTATTCCGAATCGGCAATGCTGGTCTATTCCTTCCCGGAATTTTCAGCCGGCAGCGCGCTGGACGTGATAACAGAACGCGAGGTTTTCAGCCCTTTCAAAAAAGAGTTCTTTTTTCCGCGCGCGCTGCGCCGGACACTTTATCCGGTGGCGGAGTGGCGGTTCTCCGTCACCGTGCCGAAAAACAGAAATTTTTTTTATTCGGCGGATCGGTTCACCGGCGAGTTCGCCCGATACGCCGCGCCCTCGGTCACCCGCTCGTCCGCCGCCGTTACCTACACCTGGAGAGTGAAGAACCTGCCGCCGGTGATACCGGAAAGGATGATGCCGCCCGCCATGGAGCTTTATCCTGCCGTCAAAGGCGCGCTGTTCAAGGGCTGGGGCCCGGTTTTCGACTGGATCAGCCCCCAGTATCTTGAAAGAATGACGCCGGACCCGCGCCTTGCCGAGCTGGCCCTCGGGCTTACCGCCGGCGCTTCGAACCGGAACGAAAAAATCGCCGCGCTCTACCATTATGTCCAGAAAACGATACGCTATACGGCGGTCAAACTGGGAATGTCGTCGAACTGGGCCGGTTATGACGTAAACCTCACCTGGCGCCGCAAATACGGCTGCTGCATTGACAAGGCGCTGCTGCTTGCCGTAATGCTGAAAACGGCAGGTGTGGAGGCGGAGCCGTTCGTATTGAACGCCTCCAATGTGCAGGCACACGATTTCCGGCTTGCCGATATGGATTTCGAACATGCGGTAGTGCGCGTGCGGACGGACTCCGGCATTTTGTTCCTCGATCCGACCGGCAATGATTATCCGTACCCGTACATGGCGCCGGAAAATTATTCCGCCGGCGGCATCGCGCCGCTCAGCCGCACCACCGATTACACCACCCCGCCGCCCGCGCGGGAAAACCGCACCGAATATGATTACACCGTCTCCGTCACGCCGGATCTGGCCGAAAAAATCAGCCTGACCGCAACCTATTACGGCCCCACGGAAGGCGTTCAGCGCGCGGCGTTCCGCGAGCTGGCTCCGATAGAGCGCGCTCATACCGTGCACGAATGGCTCAAACAGATAGCTCCGTCCGCCAGAGCCGGCCGGCCGCGGTTGAGCCATCTGGAGGATTTCGACGGGCATTTCAGCATCCAGACGAGTTTTTCGCTCGACCGGGAGATAATTGAAGCCGGCAACCTCCGAATTTTCACACTGCCGGGGTTCGAGCAGAGCTTTGCCGAGGCGGGCACCCAGTCGCGGCTGTACCCGCTGGTCTATCCCGTGCCGGAGCAGATCGTGTACAACTACACCATCACTTATCCGAAAGATTACGATCTGGAAGCGCTGCAGCCGCCGCTGGAACTCAATAACCGGTTCGGCTCCTTCACGCTGAAAACGGAACACGAACGGGGCCTTATACGCCTGACGGCCGTTTTCACCCGGACGGCGCGGCGCATATCCGCCGCGGACTACCCGCAATACCGCGCGTTTTTAAACCGGATTTCCCGCATTTCGCGCGACAAAATTTTTTTCAGCCTGAACCTGCAATGAAAATACCGCACACTCTGACAATACTGCTGTTTGCCGCCTGCGCGACCGCGCGGGCGGACATCCTGGTGCTGCGCGACGGCACCGAAACGGAAGGCGCCTTCGCCGGCCTCGAAAATAAAACGCTGTATTTTACCGACGGGCGCGGCGTGACCGGCGCCATTGCGGAAAAAGACGCGCTGAAAGTGCTGTTCGTGCAGCGGCGCGAAAACGTGCCGGATTATCCGGCCGGGCCCGAAGCCGAAGCCGCCGCGCAAAGCTCCGCCACCGCGCGCGATTTCGATAACGAGGCCGCCGCCAACTGGCTGCGCCATTATTCATACACGCTGCTGCCGGACGGCAGGGCGGTCCGCTCCCGGCGCGTTATCAGGAAACTGCTGCTGGAAGAAGGGCGCGACGCGGTGGGCAACGCCAAATTCTTCTATAACAGCGCGTACGAGGAAGCCGGCCTGCAATACGCGCTGTCGCTCAACGGCACGACGGCGGCGTTCACCGACGCAACCACCGTAGTTGACGGCACCGAGGAAACCGATTTCCCCGAATATGACCAGTATGCCAGCGTAAAGTTCTCGATCCCGCGCGTTTCACCGGGCTCGGCGGCAGACTACACGGTGATAAGCACCGCGCCCGCAATTTCGCCGCAGTTTCCTTTTTTCGACAGGGTGCATCTGCTCGACCGCTACCCGGCAAAGCAGCTGCGGATTGATGTGACCGTGCCGGATAACATTATCCTGCTAAGCTCGGCCAGCGCTGGCGTCGAGCTGGTGAAAACCGGAGTAACGGAATCAAACGGCCTGCGCACCGAAACCTGGACGGCGCGCAACACCCCGGCAAAAGTGCGGGCGGCGAAATACATGCCGGTTTTCTGTTTCGCGCAGGCGGACAGCTGGGAAAACATCGCCTCGTATTTCGCCGGGCGGATCGGCGAACTGCTGAAAAACGACACGCTGCCCGAACTGCCGCCTGCCGCGGGCTTAACCGAAACTCAAAGAGCCGCCGCGCTTTACCAGCTGGTGTCGGACAATATCATATTCGCGCCGGTCTATATGAGCCATTCGACATACCTGCCCAGGCCCGCCTCGCTGACATTGAAGCGCGGCACCGGCAACATGCTCGACAAACCCTTCGCGCTGTACGCGCTGCTGCTGAAAAACGGCATAAAGGCAAGCCTTGTCTATTCCGACACCCGGGAAGACCCGGCATTTTTTCCGGAAATTCCCTCCATCCGCCAGACCGCGGAAGCGGTAATACTGGCGGAGCTGGACGGAAAATCCGTCTGGCTGGCCCCGCTCGGTCAGGACAACTCGTTCGCCGCGCTGCCGCCCCGCCTTCAGGACTGCACTGGACTGATAGTGCACGGGCCCGGCACGGGAACGCTGGTAAAAACTCCGCTCGCGCCGCCGGACGAATCGGCTTTGCGCACCGTTTCAGCCATGATAATGGATGGCGCCGGAAACCTGCGCGTGAAATCCCGCTACAGCTTCACCGGCAAATATGACGCGGACTGGCGCCAGTACCGCCATATAACCCGCGACGAGCGGCGCAAGAACGTGGAAGCGAACCTCAACGCGGCGCTGCCCGGAGTGCGGCTGAGCAGTTTTGAATTTACGGGACTTGACAGTCTGTCCGACCGGCTCGGCCTCCGCGCCGAATACGAACTGGACGGCTACGCCCTCACCGCCGGCGGAAGATATCTGGCGTTTCGCGTGCCGGATATGGAGAAATCCTCCCAGAACGCGGTACTGGAAACCCGCGACACGGAACTCGACCTGCAGTCGCTGGACAGAACAACGGTTTCGGCTGAAATCGCCTGCCCGCGTGAATTTTTTGTCTACCACCTGCCGCCGCCGCTCAGCATTGACGAGGAGTGCTGCGGTTACTCCGCCCGGTACGAAAAAACGCCCGGCGGCATCCGGCTGGACGAGGAAATGACAATAAAACAGCCGCGCATACCCGCCGGCCAGTATCCCCGCTACCGCGATTTCATAAGAAAAGTTTCGGAATACAGCCGCAATTACGTGGTGCTGAAAAGGAAAAATATCGCGCAATGAATTGGTATAATCAAGTATGAGCCACAAGCACAGAAACCAGCAGACACCAGAACCGGCGAAAGCCGAGGAACAGCTTTTGCCCCAGCAGGAACGGGCGCAGGAATCCGCCGTGGCGGAACCGGCCGCCGTGCCGGATACCGCTGCTGAACCAAACTCCGGCACAGCTGTTGCGGCGGGCGAAAAAACAGCATATATAGTGTTTACGGCGGTACTCGCGCTTGCGATAATAGCCGCGATGACTCTGCCCGGCGCGCTTAACATCCAGAACGCGCGCATTGAACGGATTATCATGGCGGCCATGACGCCGTTTCTTGTCTTTGTCATTATAAAACTAAGATGAGCGCGGAATATAAGGACTACTACAAGATACTGGGCGTAACGCGCGCCGACGGCGCGGACGCGGTGAAAGCCGCGTACCGCAAACTCGCGCGCAAATACCACCCGGACATGCACCCGGACGCGAAAAAAGCCGAAATGTCCGAAAAGTTCAAGGACATCAATGAAGCCTACGACGTACTCTCGGATCCGAAAAAGAAAAACATGTACGACTCGCTCGGCCCGGACTGGGACAAGGCCGGCCCGGCTTATGCCGGCGGACAGCCGCGCGGCGCGCAGGGCTTCCCCGGCGGGTTCGGCGGGCAGAATTTCCGTTATTCAGCTGGCGGCGCCAATAATTTTTCCGGGTTCAGCGATTTTTTCAATTCCATTTTCGGAGGCGGCTCCGGGTTCAGCGCCGGCGGCGCGCCTTTTGATTTTGACGCGGGCCGGGAAACCGGGCCCGGATCCCAACTGGACATCGAAGCCGAACTGACGCTGCCGCTGCGCGAAGCCTTTGCCGGCGGGCAGAAAACTCTCGCGGTACCCTACAACTCCGTTTCAGGCGGGCGCCGCTACCGCGCCATAAAAAATGTGACCGCCAAGCTGCCCGGCGGCATTAACGACGGCGCAACGATAAAACTCAAAGGTCAGGGCATTTCCCAAAACGGCAGAACCGGCGATCTTTATATAAAAGTGCGGCTTTTGCCCGACCCCGGATTCCGCCTGGACGGCCTTGATCTGGAAACCACCGTGCCGGTTCCGCCCTGGACCGCGGCCCTGGGCGGCGAAACAACCGTTGCCACGCTGGACTCGACTGTGCGGATCAAGGTGCCGGAAAACACTCCTTCCGGCAAGAAACTCAAGATTAAAGGCCACGGATACGGCAAGCCCGCCGGCCCGCGCGGCGATTTATACGCGATTATAACAATTGCCAACCCGGAAAAACTGACCACCCGGCAAAAAACGCTTTACGAACAGCTGGCTGAAAACAAAAACGCATAAGCGGAATTCTGCCGCCCGCGCCCCCGGTTCACACCGGGGGCTTTTTGTTTCCATGGGACCCGGCCATCGCAAATGCACCGCCCGCCCAAACCGCCGGGCGAAAAACCGGATTTACGAACCAAACGCCGCATACGGGAATCTTTGCCGGCTGCGTACAAGGGAATGGACAGCGGCCTTATACTTTAATACCATATCCTTGGGTGAGGGGGTATGATGCGCACAACCGTGAAACGCAGGACAACCAGAAAATTCTGTCCCGTATGCAAGCGTGAAAAACTTGTCGCGGCGGAACTGCCGGACAGCACCGTTCTTTTCTATGAATGCGCCTTCTGCGGAGAATACTACGACTCGCTCGTGCATGTTGACCAGTCGACGACCGATACCTGGCGGCTGGGCCTGCTGCGAAACCCGGAATTCTGGAATTTCACCAGCCGCGGCATTGATGACCACACTGCGGAAATGAACCGCAGGCTGCAGGCTGGCATACCCCAGTATTTCGGAGCGTATGCGATGGAACAGATTCCGAACGCAAAACGCTGACCGGCAACATCTTCCCGGCATATGCAGCGGGATTTTTAGCCGCCAACTCCGCCTGCCCGGTGTACGCAGGCGGAAAACCTGTTTTTGCCGACACGCAACTCTGCAAGACCAGCTATGGTTATGGCCACTGTCCGGCGCAAAGGCCGGCAGCGGATGCCGTGCATGATTTAAACCGGCTGGCACGATACTCGTGACAAAGAACATTTAACCTGATGATTTGTCCCGAACCTGTTAAAATGGTATCTTTAAAATATCTTCAATGTCGGCGGGTTTATTGTGAAAGACTTGGTTCTTCTGCTCAGTTCGACAGCAGTTTTAATAATTTCCGCTTTTTTATCGCTTGCCCTGCGAAAACAGCCCGGGCTGGCCGCGTTCGCCGCCATTGCGGGATGCGTTCTGGCCGCCGTTTCCGGCCTTGCGGCCATCGCGCTTTCCGGCTTTCACTCCGCGCTCGCATTGCCGTGGCCCGTACCCGGCGGACAGTTTCATATCGCGCTTGACTCCATCAGCGCGCTTTTCCTTGCCCCGCTTTACATCCTGTGCGCCTGCGGAGCGTTATACGGCAGACGCTACGGCGGGCTCAACAGCAAAACCGGCTACAGTTTTTTTCTTTATAATATACTCGCAGCCTCAATGGCGGTTGTATTCACGGCACGCAACGCGGTGCTGTTTCTGACGGCGTGGGAGATGATGACGCTGTCGTCTTTCCTGCTGGTCGTGCTGGATTACGGCAGCGAAGAATCCCGCAAGGCCGGCTGGCTTTACCTGATTGCCACTCACATCGGCACCGCGTGCATAATCGCTTTGTTCGGCGCGGCGTGGCACATGACAGGCTCGGCGGAATTCTCGGCGTTTCCGCCGGCGTTCGCCAAACTGCCTTTTGCCGCGGTCGCGCTGCTGACTGTGGCCGGATTCGGCACGAAAGCCGGCTTTTTCCCCCTGCATGTGTGGCTGCCGAAAGCGCACCCGGCTGCGCCGAGCCATGTGTCGGCGGTGATGTCAGGCATAATGATAAAGGCGGGTATTTACGGGATCATCCGCATGATGACGCTGGTGGACTTGATCCCGTTCTGGTTCGGCGCCGCGCTGGCGGCCATTGGCATAGTGTCGGGCATACTGGGCGTATTGTTCGCGCTGGCTCAGCATGACCTTAAAAGCCTGCTCGCCTACCACAGCGTGGAAAACATCGGCATTATCGCGCTGGGGCTGGGAACAGGATACATGGGCGCGGCGGCAGGCCGGCCTGAAATCGCGTTCATCGGGTTTGCCGGAGGGTTGCTGCACGTTATAAATCACGCGTTTTTCAAAGGCCTGCTGTTTATGGGCGCGGGCTCGGTGCAGCACGCGACCGGCCTGCGGGACATGGACAAACTGGGCGGCCTACTGCGGGCCATGCCGCTGACAGGCGCGACTTTCCTGATCGGAGCCGCCGCTATTTCCGGGCTGCCTCCATTCAACGGCTTCATCAGCGAATTCCTGATTTACTCCGGCGCGTTCCGGCTGATGATGGCAGGCGGGCACTCCGGGCTGGCGGGGCTGGCGGTATTAACCGCGCTGGCTCTAATCGGAGGGCTTGCCGCGGCGTGTTTCGCCAAAGCGTTCGGCATGGTTTTTCTCGGGCTGCCGCGCACGAGGCTGGCGGCCGCGCCCGCAGAATCGCCCGCGCTGATGACCGCGCCGATGATACTGCTTGCCGCATTATGCGTTTTAACAGGCGTTGCTCCGCAGGCGGCGGCAAAGCTGGCGATTCTTCCCGCGCTGACGCTGAGCGGAGCGGATTACGGGGGCCTGCCTCAGGTTTTACAGCCTATCGGGCTGACGGCAGCGATGGTAATACTGTTATCCGCGCTTGTCTGGTTCCTGCGCGACAGGCTGCTGGCAGGGCGCAAAGTGACCGCCGCCGGAACCTGGAGCTGCGGCTACAGCGCGCCGACCGCGGCAATGCAATACACCGCATCCTCTTTCGCGCAGCCGATCGTGGATATGTTCGGGCTTGGCACCGCAAAAAAAATCAGCCGGCCGCAGGGCCTGTTCCCGGTTTCGGCGGAGTTTCACAGCCATACGCCCGACCCGGCGCGCGACATGCTGTTCAGCCCGGTTTTCAGATATATTGACACACGAATGTCTGCCCTGCGCGTCATACAGCACGGCAATATACAAACCTATATCCTTTATATAGCCGCCGCGCTGGTGGCCTTGCTTGTATGGACGGTGCTATGAACGCCGCCGCCGACTATTTGACAGCGCTCGCGCTTGCACCGCTGCTGCCCGGCCTAATCAGCCGGGTGAAAGCGTTTTTCGCGGGCCGGCAGGGCCAGCCGGTGCTCCAGCTTTATTATGATTTATGGAAGCTGGCGCATAAAGGTACGGTATACAGCTCCGTTACCGGCCGGGTTTTCAGGCTGGGCCCGGCAGTATCGCTGGCGGCGGTGTCAGTCGCGCTGGCTTTGATTCCGGCGGGCGGGCATGGCGCGCTGCTGGCGTTTGACGGCGACCTTATTCTGTTCGCGTACCTGCTGGCGCTGGCGCGGTTTGTCACGGTGCTGGCCGCGCTTGACACCGGCTCAAGTTTCGAGGGCATGGGCGCGAGCCGCGAGGTGTTTTTTTCCGCGCTGGCGGAGCCGGCGCTGTTCGTTTCGCTTGCGGTAATGGCCAAAAAAGCGGGCGCGTTCTCGCTCAACCTGATTTTCACCACGAACAACCCGGTCACCGGCAACCCGCTGCTGCTGGTGGCGGGCGCGCTTTTCATTATTCTGCTGGCGGAGAACTGCCGGATCCCGTTCGACGATCCGAACACACATCTTGAACTCACCATGATCCACGAAGTGATGGTGCTAGACCACAGCGGCCCCGATTTCGGACTGATTTCCTACGGCGCGGCGCTGAAACTGTGGCTTTTTTCCGCGCTTATCGTGCGGCTGGTTCTGCCGTTCGGAGAATCGTGGCACAGCGCCGACAACCCGGCCCTTTTTTATTGCGGAATATGCGCCGTGGCGCTGGGCGCGGGGCTGGTCGAGTCGTGCATGGCCAGATTCAAACTGCTCAAGGTGCCCGCCATGCTGCTTGCAGCGGCGGTGCTGGCGTTTGCGGCTTTTATGGTGGCGTGATGAACCCTTTCGAACTGCTTGCGATACTTGTGATACTCTGCGACATCGCGCTCTGCGCGACGGGCCGGCTGCGCGTGCTGATCCGCGCGGCGGCGGTGCAGGGCGCCGCGCTGGGCCTGCTGCCGTTGGCAAGGCATATTTCCTCGGAAACGATACTGCTTGTCTGCGCCACTATAGGCATAAAAGCGTTCCTGTTCCCTTATCTTTTGCTGCGCGCGCTTGAAAAATCCGGCGCGGAACGCGAGCCGAAACCCTATATAAGCTATAACCTGTCGCTGGGAATATGCGCGGCGCTGTTTGCTGTGTCAGCCTGGCTGGCGGCCGCGCTCGACGGCGGGGAACCGCTTATGACCGCGGCGTTCTTTTCGGTCTTTTCAGGCTTTTTTGTGATGACGGCGCGCAAGAGCGCGTTTTCGCAGGCGATTGGCTATCTGGTTCTGGAAGGCGGGATTTACGCGTTCGGCATGACATTGCCCGGCGGCTCGCCAGCGCCGGTCGAACTGGGCCTGCTGCTGGATATTCTGATGGCCGCGTTTATTATCGGGCTGATGCTTTACAATATCAGCCGCGAATTCGCGCATGCGGATATGGCCAGGATTTCATTTCTAAGCGAGGCGGAAGATTATGATTAGCGCGGTCATCTTTCTGCCCGCGCTTGCGGGCGCGGCGGCTCTGCTGGCCGGCAAACGGTACGCCCAGTTTATTTTAAAAACCGCCGCCTGCGCGCATCTGGCGCTCGCGCTGATGCTGTGCGTTTTTCCCGTCACGGAGGGCTACTGGCTGGCGCTGGACGGCGCGGGCCGGCTTTTCCTGCTGGTCACGAGCGCATTGTTCGCCGCCGCCGCGTTTTACACCGCCGGCTATCTGGACTATGCCGCTTCGCGGCGCAGCGCGCATATCCTGGCTCCGCTGTTCGGCACCCAGCCCCAGCCGGTGTTTATAGCTTTCATGCTGTTTTTTCTGGCGGCCATGAGTTTTGTGTGCGTCAGCAGGCACCTGGGACTTATGTGGGTCGCGCTGGAAGCGACTACGCTCACGAGCGTGCCGCTGGTCTGCTTTCACCGCATGCCGCGCCAGCTGGAAGCCGCGTGGAAATACATGATGTTATGCTCGGTCGGCATAGCGCTCGCCCTGCTCGGCAATTTTTTCATGGCGGCGGCTATCGGCGGCGGCCAACTGCCGCTTCTGCATGACACTTTGCGCGAAAACGCAGGGGCGCTTGATCCGCTGTGGCTGAAAGCGGCATTTGCCGTTTCCTTCATAGGCTACGGCACAAAGATGGGCCTCGCGCCCATGCACACTTGGCTGCCCGACACCTACAGCGAGTCGCCTTCGGTCGTGGCGCTGCTCTCCGGCGCGCTTTTAAACTGCGCGTTTCTGTGCCTGATGCGGGTCAGCGCGATCTGCTCGGCGGCGGCGCTGGGGCAGTTTTGCGGGCGCGTGTTCATCGCGTTCGGCCTGCTGTCGGTGCTGATCGCCGCCGCGTTCATCCTGCGCCAGAAAGATTACAAACGCCTGCTGGGTTATTCCAGCATTGAAAACATGGGGATCATCGTCATGGCTTCAGGCGCGGGCGCGCATTACGCGGCGGTGCTGCACATGGTAAACCATTCCGCCGTCAAGGCGATGCTGTTCATGCTTTCGGGCAATATCCTGCGGCAGTACAAAACCAAACTCCTGCCGGAAGTGCGCGGTTTATACGCCACGCTTCCCAAAACCGCGATTCTCTGGATCGCCGGTTTTACGGCAATACTGGGCCTGCCTCCGTTTGGCCTTTTTTTCAGCAAACTGCTCACGATAAAAGCCCTCGTCGGCGGAAAACATTACTGGGCGGCGG
This sequence comes from Elusimicrobiaceae bacterium, assembly GCA_028700325.1. NCBI lineage: Bacteria > Pseudomonadati > Elusimicrobiota > Elusimicrobia > Elusimicrobiales > Elusimicrobiaceae > Elusimicrobiaceae bacterium. The sequence continues at coordinate 19,001 of JAQVSV010000024.1, forward strand.
GACTGCTGCTTTTTTTCATAGCCGTCATTTTCGCGGGAGTGTCGCGCAAAATAATGGAAACGTTAAGCCCGCTCGAAAACGCGAACCCGGCGGAGGAACGCCCCTGCTTCATCTGGCCCGCCGCGCTGCTGGGCCTTTGCGCGCTGATTCTGGGCCTGTATATTCCCCGTTATTTCAATTCCATGCTTGAAGCGGCGGCCCGCGCGCTGGGAGGCGGGCTATGACACTGAAACTTAAAAACGCCTCGTGCGGCCCGACCGCGCAGGCCGAACGACTGGCCCCCGCTGAACTGGGAACGCGCATCGCCGGCTGCGTGAGCGAAGGCGGAACGCTGCTGTCGCTTTTCGCGCTTGAACTGGCGGACGGGCTCAGCCTGTGCGCCCTGCTTGGCGACCGCAGGGAAAGCGTTATTGAAGTGCTGCTCGCGCCGCTGCGGTGCGACAGCTATCCCGCAATCACTCCGCTGGCTCCGCAAGCCCACTATTTCGAGCGTGAAATAGCCGAACAGTATGACATCCTGCCGCAGGGCCATCCCTGGCTCAAGCCGGTGCGGTTCCATGAACGCTGGCGCAAAGGCGCCGCCGTGTTCGGAACCGGACGGCCCGCGCCGGGCGTATGGGATTATTTTAAAATGTCCGGCCCTGAAATTCATGAAGTGGCGGTGGGCCCGGTTCATGCGGGCATAATCGAACCGGGCCACTTCCGGTTCCAGTGCCACGGCGAAGACGTTTACCATCTGGAAATCCAGCTGGGCTTTCAGCACCGCGGCGTCGAAAACGCCATGCCTGGCGAAGCGGCGCGGCGCATTTTCATAGCGGAAACACTCGCGGGCGACACCACCGCCGGGCACGCCACAGCCTATTGCAGGATAGCGGAAGCGTTGTCGGGCGAAGAACCGGCCGCGCGGGCGGACGCGGTGCGCGCCATCGCCATGGAACTGGAACGCCTGGCCAACCATACCGGCGACCTTGGCGCGCTGGCGGGCGACACGGGCTACCTGCCGACCGCCTCTTTCTGCGGCCGGCTGCGCGGCGATTTTCTCAATATGACGGCTTTGCTGTGCGGCAGCCGCTTCGGCAGGGGACTGCTGACGGAAGGCGGAGTGCGGTTCGAGCTGTCCCGCGAAACCGGCTCGGAACTGCTGAGCCGGCTGCGCGAGGCCGAACGCGACACCGCGGGAGCGGTCAACCTGCTCTGGCAGTCGCCTTCGGTGCTGGCGCGGCTTGAAGAAACCGGAAAACTCAAGCGGGAAGACGCCGTTGCGCTTGGCCTGACAGGTGTGGCCGCGCGCGCCTGCGGGCTTGAAATTGACGCGCGAACGGATTTTTCATCCGGTCACTACAAAATCATCGCGCCGGAACCGGCCACCTGCGCGTCCGGCGACGTTTACGCGCGCGCCATGGTGCGCTGGCGCGAAATCAGCCGGTCCATCCGCCACATCCGCCAGATACTCGACACCGCGACCGGCGAGATCCGGTTAAAACCCTGCGGCGCATTCGCGCCCGACAGCGTAGCCGTAAGCATCGAGGAAGGCTGGCGCGGCGAGCTGTGCCATGCGGCGTTTACGGGACCGGACGGGAAATTAATCCGCTACAAAATCACCGACCCGTCGTTCAAGAACTGGGCGGGCCTGGCGCTGGCGCTGCGCGGCCAGCAGATTTCCGATTTCCCGCTCTGCAACAAGAGCTTCAACCTTTCCTACTGCGGCACGGATCTGTAATCATGTTAAAAGCCTTCATACAACGGCTCAGGCAAAAAGAACGGACGATGAAATTTCCGGCCCGGCCGCCGGTTCTGCCGGACCTGTTTCGCGGACTGCCTGTACTGACCGGACAGGAGATCCCGGCTGAAAGCGCGGCGCTCTGTCCCACCGGCGCGATAAAAGCCGGCGCGAAACCGCAGATAGATCTGGGCAGGTGCATTTTTTGCGGCCGGTGCGCGCAGTTTGCGGGAAACGCGGTTTCTTTCAGCCGGGAATACCGGCTCGCCGCGTCCACCCGGGCGGGCATGCTCCACGCGGGTGGCGAATATCCCGCGGCGCGCGCGCTGGACAGGGAAGCGCGGCGCATCTTCGGGCACTCCCTTAAACTGCGGCAGGTAAGCGCGGGCGGCTGCGCCGCCTGCGAAGCGGATGTAAATGTGCTGGGAACGCTGGCCTTCGATCTGGGCCGGTTCGGGATACAGTTTGTGGCTTCGCCCCGCCATGCCGACGGCATTCTGGTGACCGGGCCCGTTACGAAAAACATGCAGTCCGCCCTGCTTGACACCTACGCCGCCATCCCCGAGCCCAAACTGGCGATAGCCGTTGGCGCATGCGCCATTTCAGGCGGCATTTACTCCGGCAGCCCGGAAACCTGCGGCATGCCCGAGTCCATACCCGTAGATCTTTATATACCCGGCTGTCCCCCTCACCCGATCACGATACTGGACGGACTGCTGCGCCTGCTGGGCCGGATCCGCTGACACGGATCACCGCTCCGATCTCCTGATCACACTCATGTTTTCCCTTTCAAGCCGGGACCGGCGGATTGCGCCGCCCGGATAAAAATTCCATAAACACGCCACATCCGCAGCAGCCTTTTTATGGCCATAAACGAAACCACAGCCGCCTGAAAACAACCCGCGTGAGCATCCGGCGAACCGCGCGGCCCGCCCCCGCCCGCCAATACCCGGCCAAGGCTGCGGACAGTGATACCGGAGCGGGAATATATGAAAACCGCCGCGTCTGAAAAGGCGCGGCGGGCAACAAGACATTATCAGCGGCGTTATTTTTCAAGAACCCATTTCAGGAACTCGTCCCAGCGGGAGTCACGCGCGAAATCCAGCTTTTCATAATCCGCGCTGTAAGTGTCGCGCGGAAGATAAACAGAAACTCCGCCCGCGCGCTTGAAATCCTCGCTCACCGTGCCGTTAGCGGCTACATACTTGTCCTTGATAAACCGCATCAGTTCCCGCGCGCGCGCTTTTGTCTCGCCGGAACGGACGGCATTGCCTTCGGCGAGCCGGACTGCGAAATCGTACAGATCCCGGTAGTCCGGGTCATAAAACGCAAGGGTGAGCGCAATAAGAGTTTTTACATCGGCGCGGAGTTCGTTGCGCATGACAGTGTCGGCCAGATTATTCACGTTTGCAATCAATTCGTCCCGATAGCCGGTGCGGACAGCGGAAAGCGTAACCGGCTGCTGCGCCGGCTCGAAATAGTTCCGGTAATCGGCTATAATCACGGCCGCCAGTTCCGAACCGGACATGGACGGCCGCTGACGCAGCGCGCCGAACGACGCGGCGTAATCAAACCCGTCAGCCGGCTCGATGTCTTCGGAAGCGAGAATGAGATCCGGCCCGGTTCCCGTCTGGTAAAGCACGCTCGCCAGCTGCATGAGGCAGGCGTCAATCGCGTAAAGATCAACCCCGCCGGCGGCGGCAAAAATCCGGCCCAGATCGCCGGTGCGTATGTAGTGGCCGCTGTCAACGTCAATGGAAATGCCGCGGCCGTGCAGATCTTTAAGATGATCGAAATAATCGTCTATATTAGCGTCTTTCCAGCCGGTGCCGTGATCCCACATGACAAGCGCGTAATGCCGGGCCGGAAATTCCGATTTGCACCACAGGATGAAACTGGCAAGGTGCTTCCAGTCGCCCATATCGGCGGGAAATGTCTGCAATGAGGCGGTTTCGATTTTATCAGGATCGGCGCCTTTTCCAATCAGATACCTGCGCACGCCGCTCCAGTCGCCGTCGCCGGTGTCATATTTCACGCTGCGGCCCAGCTCGGCGACAAAATTCACCCGGTCGGTGGAACCGCCGATCTGTTCAAGAGAATTGAAATCAGTCAAAGCGGCAACTTCAAGGTCGTTTTTGCCGTTGAAATAAAACATCACCGTCCAGTCTTTTTCCGGACGGACAGCCTTGCCGCCGACCGGTTCTTCAGCGCACAAAAAAGCCGCCGAACCCAGCATAAGGGCCGGCAGCAGCGACATTATACGCAAAGCGGGTCTCATCTCTATTATTATATTGGCGGAATCCGCGCCCGGCATGGACCAAAAGACCTATTTTAAACCTGGGCCTTCTCCGGCAAACACCCCCGCGCAACAGATATGCAAAAAGATTGCTATCAAGATTAATTCATACGACTTCATATCTAAAAACAACGATAATCATTTTCTGGATTCCCATCACACATACCCAATGCATTCAGAAAAAGTTTTTGCGTACGATCCCAAGCATAAATGGTTCCGTCATCTCCCCAGTCCCTGCATTTTAAATAATATGCATACTCTTTGTCATCGCAATAACAATCTCGTATATGTTTTATCTTGAATCCGTCAAATTCCAGCGGCCGATCATTAGCGGCACTATCGCTAAAAGGCACCACAATTCCCTTCGGCTTGAACACAAGCAGATTAGTCGGTTTATATTCCAACGGCTTGCCGGCTTTCCTGGCGTCAGGATAACACCCACGCCGTTTAATTTGAACAGGATAGTATTTGTCAGTCGAGCTGGACAGCAGCACAACCACAATATCGCCGTCGCGGTCATGCCCTGCGACGACGGCGTCCATCTCGCCGTCGCCGTTAAAATCGCCTTTCACCGCGTACGGCAGCGAATTGGCCGCATATGGGTAGTGCTCCACCTGCTTGGGCGGGTATTGCCCGATCTCCCAGAACACGAAACCCGGCGCGTACCCGTATAGCGCGTCAGCCATTGGCGTGCTAAGCTCAATGGCTTTGGCATATTCTGGCTTAAGCGGCGAGTCCGGCGGAAATTCATGACCGGGCAAAACCTCACGCCATTTAGATGCCTCCCCGGCAAACACCCCCGCGCAAGCAAACAGAATCAACCAGTTACAAAAAAAAAGTTTTATCGGCTTCATTTGCAATCCTCGGAAATATTAGGATATTCATCAACGGGCTGCCCGTTGCTTTGCAGAATAATACACTCATCGGGTATAGTTTTATCACAACATTCTATTATACGCGAATCATTTTTGATTTCATCATAAAAACTGTTCTTGCTGTTCCTTGACTCAAGATGATAATGATATATTTCCCCAACACTATCTCCCTCGGTATATACTTTGAAGGGACCACACATTAAATTAATAAGTTTTTCGCGGTTTTTCTTGTGCACGCTCCATTTGCGGATATCGGCACTCGTGCCGAATATATGTCCCCTATGCGGTTCCAGCCAATCATCGCGGATATCGAACCGGCCGCCCCACGGGAGGCTCATGTCGTTTATGTCAAGAACACCGGCCTTGGGACAGGTTTTCTTCCAGTCCTTGGCAATCTGGGTAAGGGCATCGTTCATTGCCTGTGTGCCGAAATGGTTTTCAGGATGGTCTAAATTGGATCCGATAAGATTGTAATACTTGCTGGGCTTGAGTTCTTTAAGATCCGGCACCCGGACCTTGATGGTAGTATAAAGTTCCTGTCCGTCGCATGCGCCGTAAAAAGTGGTGGTCGAATATACCTCAGCCGAATAGGACGCGAATCTCACATAATATTCAAAATCGGTATTTATCGGCAGCAAAGGCCCGTCAATATAACCATAAAACAACGTCCAGCCCTGGGTGGGCGTGGCATAATGGGATATCGGGTCAACTTCATAATGGTTATGGCCGGAAACTCCATGCCGGATACCATAATCATCATTTATGGCCCAGTAATCGGTACCCTGCGCCCTGCAGCGCGCGATATTGCGCACAATATAACCAGGCAGCATTTCAACAAGCGCATGACCGTCACTGGTGACGGTCGGCTCCAGCGGAACCCATGTGCCGCCGATATAAACTTCACGGCTGATGGACGCGACGGGAGCCTGAGGCGGCGTGATACCCATGAGCAGATCTTTGACCTTGGTTTTACCCCCGGCAAAAGCGTCAAGCGTTACAGCTTCTGCCGTGCCGGCAGACGGAACGAAAAGGCACAACGCAAGAACAACGCGCCATAGCATATGTTTCATGCCCCCCTCTCTGAGTTTGCGCAAAGTAAAAACAGGTTGTACCGCAATGCCGGCAAAAGCCGGATTGACTGTCAAAAACCGGGCCGGGCGCAACGCGTCCCGACCCGGTGAAACCAGCACAGTTTACGGGTGTTGATTGCTCAATACCCAAAATCAGCTCTTAACGCTCCGCCTTATCAGCCGGTTGCACTTCCTTAACACCGAAACACCTCTCCGTGCCATCCCAAAATATGACGATAACATAATCTTTGGAAAGCGCCTTGACCCGCACAGCGTTCCCGCCGGGCGACATGGCGTAGCCGGCCACCGTAAAACCGTTCAGCGACTCGCCGGGTGTAACAACAGCCGGCTGCACTTCCTTGGCATCGAAACTCCTCTCCGTGCCATCCCGGAATATGACGACAACATAATCGCTGGAAATCGCCTTGACCCGCACAACGTTCCCGCCGGGCGAGATGACGTAGCCGGCCACC
>JAQVSV010000025.1 GCA_028700325.1 Elusimicrobiaceae bacterium
CTGAGCCTCGGCTACGAAACGGAACTGCATATATCATCCGGCACCAACGCGACCAAAATAATAAGAGGCAAAGGCGGCCTGAAACTGTATCAGGGCGCCAATATCAAAGACCTGTATCTGGCTGCGGTGCTGGAACAGGATTATACCTACAGCCCCAACCGCAGCAAATACGCATGGGAAGCCGGCTTTGCGCTGGAACAGAATCCCGCGCCGAACCTGCGGCTGAAATATTCAGGGCTGTACAGGAATTTTTTCCGCACTTCCAATGAAAAAGCCACCGACTACCTGTACGAGCTAGCGCTCAACGCCAGCGCGGAAATAGACCTGTGGGCCAACCTGAAATTCGCGCCGTACGCCAGCCTGTACCAGGCGCGCGGGAAATTCGTCAGTTCGGCGGGCCGCAACGTCAAATACGGGCTGTCGCTCAAATATTCGTTCATTTACAAGCCGTTCATACATTAGGAGACCACATGAAAAGATTATGCCTGCTCGCGGCCGCACTGGCGTTCTGCTGCGCGGGTCACGCGGAAGAAGACGCCGCCGTAACCGCGATGGACAAACAGTGCGGAGCCGATCTGGCGGCCGGCTGCGCGCCGGCAAAAACGCCGGTTGAAAAAGCGTTGTGTCTGGCGCGCAGCTATAAAACGATTTCCGGCGATTGCCGCGCCGGGCTTGACCGGTTTTTCCCGTGCGGCGAACCGGCGGCCAAAAACTGCGCCGATACGCCGAAAGAAAAAACCGTCGAATGCCTGCTGAAACATCACGCGGAGCTTGCTCCGCAATGCATTGCGCGGCTGGACGCGCTGCTGCCCTGCGCGCTGGAAACGGAAAAATTCTGCGCCGGCGCGACGGGTTCGGGCAATCCCGTCTGTCTGTTCGATAACATCGGCAAAGCCGGCCCGGTCTGCGCGGCCGCCATCAAACAGCAGTTTCCCTGCCATCAGGAAACGGCCCGGCTGTGCCGCGGCAAAAAAACGCCGTCAGACGTGTACGACTGCCTGGCCGCCAATTACGCCAAACTCTCGCCCGAATGCATCAAGCGGCGGCTGCCCTGCGCGCAGGACGAAAAAAAACTATGCCCGTCTGAAAAAACCGCCGGCGCGATCGAGCGGTGCCTGAAAAAGAAACGCGCCCGGCTCAGCGGCACCTGCTCCGCCGCGGTCAAGCTGGACGAAAAGAAAACGAAAATGCTCACCGCTTACATCTGCGCCGATTCGATAGCGAAATTCTGCAAAACCGAAGGCGAAAAAGGCGACATGGATAAAGTGCAGGCCTGTCTGGAGAAAAACGGCGAATCGCTGTCCGGCCAATGCAAAGTTGTCGCCGTTTTAGCGCCCGCCTGCGAAACCGATCTCGACACCTACTGCCCCGAACTGGAAGGTGGCGCGAAAACCGCCTGCGTCAAGAAACACGAGGCAAAATTCACGCCGCAATGCCAGGCCGCGTTCAAGCTGCTGCGCCAGGATCCGAACTGGAAAGAATAGCGGGCGCGCTTTACTGCGGTAAAAAACGCCCGCCGCGTCAAGACGCGGCGGGCGTTTTTAAATTTGCCGCGCAATCAGGGCACGGCGCGCGCTTTCACCGGGATGAACGGGATCAGCAGCATGCCCGGCACCGTAACAGCGATAACAAACCAGAAAAATCCGGCATAGCCCAGCGTGTTCTGCATGTAACCGCTCACCATGCCGGGCAGCATCATGCCAAGCCCCATCAGCCCCGTGGAAATGGCGAAATGCGAAGTGCGGTAGCGTTCATCGCCTATGCTCATCAAAAACACCGTGAACGCCATAAACCCCAGGCCCGCGCCGAACTGCTCTAGCGCGATAAGCGGGTAAAGCATGACCCCCGCGAGTTTCACATGCGCCAGCCAGCAGTAAAACAGGTCCGGCAGATTGAGCGCGATCGTCATCGGCCAGACGCATTTTTTCAGCCCGTAGCGCGCCAGTATCCATCCGCCGATTATGCCGCCCAGTATCAAAGCGATCATGCCGACTGTCCCGTACAGTATCCCGATTTCGCTGGTGGTTACGCCCAGCCCGCCCGCGGCGGCCGAATCCATAAGAAACGGCGACGCCATTTTCATCAGCAACGCCTCGCCGAACCGGTACAGCAGTATGAACAGGAGTATAACAACGATTTTTTCCTGCCGGAAATACGCGGCTATCGCCTCGAAAAACCCTTCGCTTTTGCGCCCGACCGGTTTGGCGCAGTCAACCGCCGGACGCGGCAGAACAAACCTGTGCCAGACGTAAAACCCGGCGAACAGCAGCCCCGGCACAAACATCGCCAGCGCCCACGCCAGATTAACCGGCATTACCGCCGACGCCTTGCCCGCAGCATACACCAGCCCGCCGGAACCGAAAATCATCGCCAGCCGGTACGCCACCACCCGGATGCCGACATAGTAGGCTTCCTCTTTTTCCGTGAGGGCGAGCATATAAAACCCGTCCACGGCTATATCATGCGTGGCCGACACAAACGCCCCGGCCGCGAATAACACCAGCGACGGGAAAAAGAAATTTCCGCCCGCCAGAGCCACCGCCGCGCCCATAAACACAAAGCCCAGAAGCAGCTGCGAAGCAACCAGCCAGCCGCGTTTTGTGGCATACAGGTCCACCGCCGGCGCCCAGACCATCTTTATCACCCACGGCAGATAGAGCATGCTGGTCCAGAGCCCGATCCGCTCATTGCTTATTCCGAGGCTTTTGTACAGCACCACCGACACCGAATTGATGAGTATGTAAGGCAGCCCTTCCGCGAAATAAAGCGTAGGCACATAATACCACGGACTGCGCTGGCCGGACTGTTGCATAACAATTCCTTTGCGCCGCAGGCGGCTACGGCTTTTTCGTGTATTCAAAACTGCCGGCCGGTTTTTCCATGCCCAGCAGAACCCGCGCGCAGAACGCCTGATATTCGTCAATCGCGCAGAAGGCGCAGATCCCGCAGTCCGGCGTTCGTGTCGCGGAACCGAACACGAACGGACTGCCGAACGACACCATAAAAAACCGCTCCGCGCCAGCCGCGGCGTTGTTGATGATAACAATATCGCGCCCCGACAGGTTGATAGAGCCGGCGTAAGCTCTGGGCCTGGAAAACGAAACCGCGCAAAACGGCGAGCGCTCGCGGCAGGGCGCATCATGCGCCACCGCATTTACGCCGAACCATTTAAGCGTTTTCACAAACACGCTGTCGCCGCGCTCGTCGGCCAGCGGATCCTGCGACCCGGCGAAAAACGGCGGTTTGCGGGGACTGGTTTCAAACACGCGCAGGGTATCTCCGGACTTCAGCGGCTCAAACTCCGCCGGGCCGGCAAACGCGCAGCACCTGCGCGCGGTTTCGGCGTTAAACTCGCGCGCGGCGCTCACCTGCGCGCCAGACAGCCCGGGCGCGGCGGCCTGAAGCTCCTTTTTCCGGCGGCGCAGGCCCGCGAGGCTGCGCATGGCGCGCGCCATCACCCCCAACGGAATACCGCCTTCCTTCAACGCCTTGTTAAGCGCTTTGATCAGCCGGACCGGCTCCTGCGGAACCAGCAAAATGTCCGCTCCGGCGGCCAGCGCCTTCAGCGCGGCCTGCGTTTCATCGGAAACGGCTTTCATGGAGAGCGCGTCGGTGATCACGCAGCCGGAAAACCCCATTTCGCCCCGCAGCAGCCCGTCAATCGCGGCGGCAGAAAACGAGGCCGGATTGTCGGCGTCGAGCGCGCGCACCAGCAGGTGCCCCGGCATGACCGCGTCGGCCGTTCTGGCGAGCGCGGCAAACGGCGCGGCGTCCGAAGCCATGAACGCGGCGAGCTCTTTTTCGATCACCGGCAGGCCGAGATGGGAATCGGTGCCGGTGTCGCCGTGCCCCGGAAAATGCTTGACGCAGCCGGGCACTCCGCCCGCGTTAAGCCCGCGCAGAAATTCCGCGCAGAACAACGCGGTTTTGCCGGGCTCGGCGGAGAACGCGCGGGTATTGACTATCGGGTTGTCCGCCCGGACAGCCAGGTCAGCCACCGGCGCCAGCACGCAGTCCACCCCGAGCGCGCGGGCGGCCAGCGCGGTGTGCCAGCCTTTCCGGTACGCAAGCTCCGCGTCGCCTGACGCGGCGATCGCCATATTGGACGGCAGTTCGGCGCACGAAGACACCCACCGGCCCGCGCCATCCTCATAATCGGCGCAGAACATTACTTCCGGACTGACCCGCCTGACCGCCGCCACCAGCTCCCTTATTTTCGCCGGCGTGCCGCCATACAAACAGAACCCGCCCGCGCCCAGTTCCGCCAGTTCCAGCGCGTACGCGGTATCATTTTCCCAAAACCGGAACGCCGGAAACACCAGTTCAGCTACTGAATATCCCATATCTCGTTCAATCCCGTATTTTCAGTTTCGCGGCCGGAATAATTTTGCCTAAAACCCTGGCGCCACGCGCCCCGGTCGCGCGCGGGCAGTGGTTCACGGCACCGCGCAGGGCCAGATGCGCCAGCACCGCGAAACAGGCCGGCTCACGGGCCAGTTCGTCCAGCCCGTAAACGCCTGACCGCGTGATTTTCATGTCCGGCAGCGCGGCGGCGAGATTACGCAGCAGCGTATCGTTAAGCGCGCCTCCGCCCGACACTATAACTTCGCGCGCCCGGACTTTTCCGCGAACCGCCAGTATTCCCCGCGCGGCGCTCACCGCGGTGAATTTATTAAGCGTAGCCAGCGCACGATTAACGGTTTCCGGCCCGGCGGCAATATGGTGCCGCGCAAGAAAGCGCGCGCCGAAATAATCCCGGTCGAGCGATTTGGGAACCGGTTTTTTAAAATACGGATCCCTCAGCATAGCCGCAAGCAGCCTGCCGTCCGGCTCGGCGCGCGCGGCCAGTGAGCCGGCCCGGTCAAACCCCCGCCGCCCGCCTGAAACGGCGGACACCAGAAGATCCATAAGACAGTTGCCCGGCCCGGTGTCGAACCCGAAAGTCCGCACGCCGCGCCCGACTGCGGTGATATTCGCTATGCCGCCGATATTGAGCAATATGCGCGGGGCTTTTCCGCCAAACAGAAATTCGTCAAAAAAGGGGATCAGCGGCGCGCCGCACCCGCCGGCCGCCATATCGCGCGGCCGGAAATCACACACGACCGGCGCGCCGGTCAGTTCCGCCATAAAGGAAGCCTCACCGATCTGCAGGGTATGCGCAGGTTTGTCATCAGGCCAGTGGCCCGCCGTCTGTCCGTGCGAACCGATCACTTCAACACGGCTGTACGGAATTTTAAATTCTTTGCAAAAAGCGGCCACGCAGCAGGCGTAAAGTTTTCCCAGCCGCATCCCCAGCCTGGACAGTTCCCGCGCGTTCAGCTCCCGCGCGGCCAGTATTTCACGCCGCAGCCCTGCGCGGTAGGGATAGGTTTTAAACGCCGCCACTTTAAAAGGCGACAGTTCAACAGCGGCTATGCCAAGCCCGTCTGCCGACGTGCCGCTCATAAGCCCCAGCGCGAGTGTTTTCATTGCGCAAGCACCTCGCGCAGCTGCCCCGCGGCTGCGGCAAGCGCCGCGCGCGCGGCGGAAAAATTCTCGCGGTTAAAAAGTTTTATGGTTTCGGAAAGCGGCATTCTGTCCAGCCCGCGTGCGGCGCGGCCCGACTGCGCGGTGGGCAACGCGGGAAAGAACCGCTCGGCGCTGTTGTGCGGCATGTCGCTCCTGTGGCTATTCCGGCGTGGAGGTAACCTCGTCGCCGAGCCCGTCGTCGTCAACAGGCACGCCGTTCTGATCCGTCCCGGCGGAATCGTCCGGCACGGGCTCGTCTTCGCCGGAATCTATCGAAGGCTGATCATCATCGTAGCCGGGCGGCCTGTATTGCACCGGTTCCGGCATGCATGGCTGTCTGAGCCAAAGCAGAAATGAATTTATCACGTCAGGCGTAATCAGTTCGGCGCTGGAGCCTTTCCTTGCCGTAACGAACGTGACATTGCGGCCGCCCGCGCTGTGGTACAGGATGGCGCGCAGCACAGACACTTCCTGATACAGCCTGGAATTTTCCACGGAAGCCGCCACAAAAACCGGCCGCGCCCCGTAACTGCGCAGCGGATTCACCGCAAGCACGCCCCTGTTGGCGTTGAGCGTCGGAGTGAAAAGCGCGGTCATGGCGATATCGCTGTGTTCAGCCGCGGATTTGATGGCGATATTCGCGCCAAGTCCCGCGCCCACCAGAATCACCCGATCGGGGCCGAACCCCTCATCCCGCAGGAATTTCAGGGCGGCGTTAACGTCCTCCGTCATTTTGTTGTATTCATTCTCGGGACCGGACACATCCCGGTCAAACGAAGGATAATTTACAGTTTCGCCGCCGGGGCCGAGCGTGCTGCCGCCGTGACCGCGGAAATCAAGCAGCAGTGTGCCAAAGCCCATAGCTTCCGTTTTGAGCGCAAGCGGACGCCAGATGGAATTATCTTCCTTGTGCGAATGCAGGAAAAGCAGCACCTGCCTGTCCGGTTGGGGCGGCCGGTAGACGGCGGACAGAGTCCACCCGTCCGCGGTTTTAAAAGTGACCGGACGGGAAGCATAGTCCTGCGCGGCCGCCGGATTCTGCTGCGCGCACGCCGGAACGCACGCCAGCCAGGCGGTCAAAAACATGTACGAAAACGTTTTGGTCATAGCGTCACAGAGCCGGCGTTATTCGGCGATATCGCCGGGCCGCAGCCACAGCGCGATTTCGCGCTGCGCGTCAGCCTCCGTTTCCGAGGCGTGCACGACATTTTCCATGGTCCCGTTTATATTCCGGCCCATTGAGCCGCGGATGGTGTGCGGGCCCGCCTTGACCGGATCGGTCGCGCCGGCCAGTTCACGCACCAGATGCAGGGCGTTTTCCCCTTCGAAAACAAGCGCGAGCAGCCGGCCCCGCGAGCCGGGATTGAGCTTGCCGGTCATGAAATCCACAAGCGCCGGGAAAAACGGCTTTGTCTTGAGATGCCGGTAATGCTCGGCGGCCAGTTCCGGTGTAACTTTCACCATTCTGGCCGCGATCAGCTCCAGATCCAGCCGTTCCAGCCGGTCCAGAGCTATTCCCGCCATGTGTTTTTCTATGGCGTCCGGTTTTATAAGCACCAATGTCCTTTCTACGCTCATGGGTAGATAGTAGCATTTTTAGGCCGGAAAATTCCCGCCGCGACGTATTGCGGTTGAGTTTTGCGCGCAATAATTATAAAATTAATATGTGGGAGTTTTTGCGCAGTTGCGCGAAACAGTTTTAAAGGATGATTATGACGAAGATAGTTCTGCTGGTTGACGATGAAACGGATCTAGTGACATTATTGAAGTTCATATTGGGCAAATACGGCATGGAGGTTATAACCGCATCGAACGGCAGGGAAGCGCTGACTTACCTGAACGGCGAAATCGGCAAGGCGGTGCCGCGCATCCCCGATATTATCGTTACCGACGTGATGATGCCGGAAATGGACGGATATACCATGGTCACCCGCATCCGCGAGGAAGACGAATTCCGCGCCATCCCGATCATCGTGATGACAGCCAAAGGCCAGACCCGCGACCTTTTCATGTCGGTTTCGAACGTGCCTGCATTCATCGAAAAGCCGTTCGAACCGCGCACGCTTAAAGCCAAAATAGACGAAGTGCTTAAAATAACCGGGACAAACTGACACTATGGAAACCAACACGCTGACCGAGATCATCACCCGCAGATACGAGGAAATCCGGGAACTGCGCGCGGAAGGGACGGATCCTTTTCCTCCGCGTTTCGAAGTTACCCATACCGCCGCGGAAGCGCTGGAAACGGCAGAAGAAAGCGGCGTCATCTGCGCGGGCCGGCTGGTGCAGCTGCGGGTCATGGGCAAGGCGGCGTTCGCGCATGTGCAGGACATGAGCGGCAGAGTCCAGCTTTACATCGCGCGGGACATTCTGGGCGAAGCGCCGTACGGTTTTTTCAAAAAACATATCCATGTGGGCGATTTCATCGGAGTGGCCGGCAGCGTATTCAAAACCAAAACCGGCGAAAAAACGATAAAAGCCGAAAAACTCACGCTGCTTTCAAAAGCGGTGCGCCCGATGCCGGAGAAATGGCACGGCCTGCAGGACACGGAAATCCGGTTCCGGTCCCGCCATCTGGATCTGATCGCCAACGACGACGTACGCAGGATTTTCGAAGCCCGCTCCAAAATAGTGCGGGCCGTGCGCAACACACTCGACAACGAAGGCTTCCTGGAAGTGGAAACGCCCATCCTGTGCCACAGCGCGGGCGGCGCGGCGGCCACGCCGTTCGAAACTTTCCATAACGCGCTGAGCATGCCGCTTTTCATGCGAATCGCCACCGAGCTGTATCTCAAACGCCTGATCATCGGCGGGATGGAGCGGGTTTACGAGATCGGGAAAATTTTCCGCAACGAGGGGATTGACACGACCCACAACCCCGAGTTCACCATGCTGGAAGCCTATCAGGCTTACACCGATTACAACGGCATGGCGCGGCTGTTCGAGGCGATCATAGAAGCCTGCACCAAAAGCCTTGGCATAACGGAAGTGGAATACAAAGGCCGGCAGATCCGGCTGGTGCCGCCCTTCAGGCGGGTGTTTCTGCCGCAGTTGTGGAAACAGCATTGCGGCGAGGATATTCATGACATACTGGACGGCAAGCGGTTCAACCGGCCCCGGCTGCTCGCGCTGGCGAAAAAACTTGGCGTGGGCGACGCGGACACGCTGGCTTCGGCCAAAGCGTTCGAGCGGATCTTTGACGAGAAAATTCTTTCCACCTTTACCGAACCCTGTTTCGTGATGGACCATCCCACCGCAATCACTCCGCTCGCCAAAAACAAGCCCGGCGACGAAACGCTTGTCGAACGGTTCGAGTTCTACGCCGGCGGCGCGGAACTGGCCAACGCTTACACCGAGCTTAACGACCCTGACGACCAGCTAGCCCGGCTTCAGGAACAGGCCCGCCAGCGCCAGGACGAGAAAAACGCCGAAGTGGACACCATAGACAAAGACTTTGTAGAGGCTATGGAGTCGGGCATGCCGCCAACCGGCGGGATCGGGATCGGGATTGACCGGCTGACCATGCTGCTCACCGGAAAAGCCGCGATCCGCGAAGTTGTATTGTTTCCCACGCTTAAGGCGGATATGAAATAACCGGTCGCTTTACGCGGCCAGCCGCGCGCAAAGCGCGGAAATTTTTTCCGGCAGGGCGGGCTTACGGCTCCCCTGCCGCAGTTTTGGAAAACGCCGCAGTTCTGGAAGACCCGGATGCCGAATGTCATTTGAGCTGTTCATAGCCGAGAGATATCTCAAGGCCAAACGCAAGGGACTGTTCGCCGTGATCACCACGCTGATCGCGGTGGCGGGCGTGGCGGTGGGCGTGGCGGCAATGATCACCACCTTGTCGGTAATGAACGGGTTCCAGCAGGACATCCAGAGCAAAATTATCGGCGCGCAGGCGCACATAGTGATTTTCGGCGAGATGGACGCCGCCGCGCGAACCGCCATCACCAGCCGCCTGCTGCACGACAGGGAAGTGCGGGGCGTTTCGCCGATGGTGCTGGGCCAGGCGATATTAAGTTTCAACCGCCGTTCAAGCGGAATCGTGCTGCGCGGGCTGGACCCGGACCAGGAGATAAATGTAAGCAATCTGATGGCTTCCATTACCGGCGGCGGCTGGGAACCGCGCCGGCGGCTCAATGAAAAAGATGTCCCTCCGGCGATAATACTGGGCGAGGAGCTGGCCAGGAACATGGCTGTGTGGATCGGGGACGATGTGGTGCTCATCTCGCCCCAGTCAATGGACACGGGATTCGGAATCCTTCCCAAAATGAAAAAGTTCCGGATTTCAGGCGTCCTGAAAACCGGGTATTACGAATTTGACAACACCATGGCCTACGCCAGAGTGACTGAAGCCGCCGATTTTCTCGGCATGGGCGACAAGATCACCGGGCTGGAAGTCAAACTCGACGACGTGGACCGCGCGGGCGAGGTGGCCCGGCGCATAAAACGCGGCGTCGGGTTTCCCTACATGGTAAAAACCTTCTCCGACATGAACAGCACTCTTTACGCCGCGCTCAAGCTGGAGAAATTCGTGATGTTTCTGATACTGGGGCTGATCGTGCTGGTGGCGGCGCTCAACATTTCATCGAACCTGATCCTGCTGGGCACGGAAAAAATGCGCGACATAGGCATCCTGCGCGCGATCGGAGCGACGCCGCGGAAAATCCAGAACGTGTTCTGGTGGGAAGGTTTTTTAATAGGCACCACCGGCATCGCGCTGGGGCTGGCGCTGGGCCTGACGCTGTGCTGGATCATTTCCACATTCAACATCGTGGAGCTGCCGAGCGACGTGTATTACATAACGCGGGTGCCGGTGTCCATCCGCCCGGCTGATGTGCTTCTTGTGGTGCTGGGCAGTTACCTGCTGTGTTTCGTGGCAATTTTATATCCGGCGATACGCACCTCGCGCGTCAACCCGGTGGATGCTATCCGCTATGGCTGATCCGATCCTGAAAGTGACCGACCTGTACAAATCCTACCCGCAGGCGCACGGCGGCGCGGTACATGTGCTGGAAAACATCAGTCTGGAACTGGCTGCGGGGCAATTCGCGGTGCTGCTGGGCCCGAGCGGGTCGGGCAAATCAACTCTCCTTAACATCATAGGCCTGCTCGACACGCCGGATTCCGGCTCGGTTGAAATAGCGGGCGAGCCGGTTCTGAATTTCACGGAAGCGGAAAAATCGCGGTTCCGGTCCGGGAAAACGGGTTTTGTGTTCCAGTTCGACTCCCTGCTGCAGGAATTCACGATGCTGGAAAACGTGGATATGCCGGCCCTCATCGCGGGCCGGCCCGACCACGCAAAAACGCTCGCGCTGCTGGCCCGGTTCGGGCTGGAGCAGCTGGCGGATAAATTTCCGGCCCAGCTGTCCGGCGGCGAACGGCAGCGCGCGGCGGTCGCCAGATCGCTGCGCAACAGCCCCGTGCTGGTGCTGGCCGACGAACCGACCGGCAACCTCGATTATGAAAACGCCAGCGTAGTTTATAACGATTTCCGCAAGCTGGCCGATCAGGGCGTGGCCGTGCTGATGGTGACCCATAACCCCGAAGCGGCCAGTTACGCCGACCGCGTGTTCCGGCTCGCCCGCACCAGACTGCAAGAGGACCCGCGCCGGACACCGCAATGAAATGCTCGCTCTGCAAAAGGCGCGACGCGGTTTACGCCATAAAAACCGTCCTTAACGGGCGCCTCCGGGAACTGCGGCTCTGCCCCGAATGCATCGCCAAAAAAGAAGAAGCGCTCGGCCTGGAACCCGGCGCGCTGATGTATTACGCCGTTCCGATCGCGCTGACCCGGCTTGAAAAAGATATTTTTCCAAAAGACAGAAGCGGACTCGCCTGCCCGGCCTGCGGACTTTCCTGGAACGCGGCCAAGCAGAGCCGCGCGCTCGGCTGCGGACACTGCTACCGCGCCTTCAGGCAGCCGCTGGAACTGGTTTTCCGGCTGACACAGGGCCGCTCCGCCTATACCGGAGCTGGTTACAGCCCGCCCGGCGGCGACCAGTACCTGAAATACGCGCTGCTGGATATGAACACCCTGTCAGCGGAGCTGGACGGCGCCATAAAAACCGAAGATTTCGAGAAAGCCCGCGCGCTTGATTCCATCCGCCGCCGGCTTGCGCCCGCGCAGACCCGGTCGCGCCGCGCGAAAACCGCGGTATTGCCGCCCGTGCGGGCGAAAACGGCTTTAAAGCGCGCGCCGGCCTGGCTCGACGGGTCGGGCCCCTATTCGCACACCGTGCTGTTTAGCGCGGCGCGCGTAACGCGCAATCTGGCGGGCTATAATTTTGACGAGACGCTGGACGAGCGCGGCCGAACCCAGGTATCGGCGTCGCTGGTGCGGCAGGCACGGGAGCTGCCGGGCTTTTCCGCCGGCCGGTTTCTTACCGCCGAACCGGCCGACGCGGCAGTAAAACGCGCGCTGGCCGAACGCTATCTGCTGGAAGGCGATCCTTACGGCTCGCAACATCCTGTCACTGCCGTATTGCCGCCCGGACAGGAGCTGGCACTTGTCATAAACGACCGGGAACACGCAAAGCTGTACGCGTTCGAATCGGGTTTGAACGCCGGAACGGCCGCGCGAAAAGCGCTGGCCGCCGCGGACGAGCTGGGCCGGCGCGCGCCGCTCGGCTTCAGCAAATGGTGCGGGTTCCATACCGCCCGGCCCGGAGAAGCGGGAACGGGCCTGCGGCTGTTTGCGCTGATCAATCTGCCCGCGCTCTCGCTGACCGGCCGGGTATCCGACGTGCTTAAGAATCTGCGGGGCCTGCATCTGGCCAGCGCGCCGCTTAATCCTGAAGCGTTCACGCTCTCCGGCCCGCTGCATATCATCTCCAGCGTGACGACGC
This sequence comes from Elusimicrobiaceae bacterium, assembly GCA_028700325.1. Lineage (NCBI taxonomy): Bacteria > Pseudomonadati > Elusimicrobiota > Elusimicrobia > Elusimicrobiales > Elusimicrobiaceae > Elusimicrobiaceae bacterium. Next base: position 12,357 of record JAQVSV010000025.1, read on the forward strand.
TTGGCTCCGCCGCCGAAACAACCGCCGGTTTCGAGCGCGGCCTGCGGTTTCTGCTCACTTCCGAAACGGCTGCGCGGATTGAGCTGGCGTCCGGGCAAGACAGCGTAAAAGCGGAAGACGCCGCCTTCCGCGCGCTTGGCATTCTGCAGAACGCGCGCAGCATTTCCTACGAGGAAACCGCCGTTCACCTGTCAAACCTGCTGCTGGGCGCGGCAACCGGTTTTGCGCTTCCGGTCAGATCCGCGACGGCCGCCGGACTGCTGCTCAGCTGCTGTCCGGGGCATATCGCGCTGTGCGCGGGCGCGGGCAACACGAAATACAGCCCCGGCGAACGCGATGTTTTGCGCGCCGCACTGCTGCGCGCCGCGCTTGCCGCAAACACCTGAGCGCGCACAAAACCCTTGAAACAGTCCGCTTGCGGATTCAGTCCGCAAAAACCCGTTATCAGTATGTTTCTGCCGAGCATAGAAATGCCGCGCTTGCAAGGCGCGGACTTGCTGTCAGGAAAACAGGCTCGGAATTGACCCGAAAAAAAACGCCATCAGACTATTTCAGGATTAACGCCACGGGACAGTGGTCCGAACCCGTGACCTCCGGCATTATATACGCATCTTCAACGCGCGCCGCGGACTCCCGGTCAACATAAAAATAATCCAGCCGCCAGCCTGTATTGCGGGCGCGGGCGCCGGTTTTAAGGTCCCACCAGCTGTAGTGTCCGCCCTCGCGGTGAAAAAGGCGGAAGGTGTCGGCAAATTCGAGCGTGAACCTGTCGAGCCAGGCGCGTTCCTGCGGCAGGAACCCGGTATGGGTTTCGTTCTGCCGCGGCCGGGCAAGGTCTATGTCACGGTGCGCGGTGTTGACGTCGCCGCAAACGATAACCGTCTTGCCGGATTTTTTAAGTTTCCCGGCAAACCCCAGAAATTCCGCGTAAAAAGCCAGTTTGTAGTCCAGCCGTTTAAGGTCCGCCCCGCCGTTCGGGAAATATATATTAAGGAAATAAAAATCAGGATACTCCAGCAATATTGTGCGCCCTTCGCGATCAAACTCCCGCACGCCGAACCCGTACCTCACGGACTCTGGTTTTTGGGCCGCAAACACCGCAGTGCCGCTGTACCCGGCCTTTTCGGCGGCGGACCAGTAGGTGAAGTAGCCCGGCGGGTCAAGCAGCGCGCAGGACAGCTGCTCCGGGCGCGCCTTGGTTTCCTGCACACCCAGCAGATACGGCCGCTCCGACGCCAGCCAGCTTGCGAACCCTTTTTTCTCCGCCGCGCGGATCCCGTTAACATTCCACGACAAGAGTTTTTTCATTTCAGATAGTAATGCCTGACCGGCTTTAACGCATAATCAAGTTCGTACACGAGCGGCGAGCCGGTCGGGATTTCCAGGCCGGCGATATCGGCGTCGCTTATTCCGTCAAGCTGCTTGACCAGCGCGCGCAGGGTGTTGCCGTGCGCAACGATCAGGGCGCGTTCGCCATGCGCCACGCGCGGCGCGATACAATCGCGCCATAGCGGCATGAACCGGTCAATAGTGTCTTTGAGCGATTCACCGAGCGGCAGTTCCCCGCCCGGCACGCCCTGATAGCACCGGCTGTTAACCGGGTTGCGCGCGTCATCGGCTCGCAGCAGCGGCGGGCGCACCCCGAAACTGCGCCGCCACAGGCGTACCTGCTCCGCTCCGAACCGGGCGGCGGTTTCGGCCTTGTTCAGACCCTGCAGTTCGCCGTAATGCCGCTCGTTAAGCCGCCAGGAATGCTGCACCGGCACCCACATCAGGTCCATCACGTCAAGCGCGATCCATAATGTGCGGACGGCGCGTTTCAAAACGGAAGTCCACGCCGCGTCAAACTCAAACCCGTTCGCCTTGAGCAGTTCGCCGGCGCGTCTGGCTTCTTCAAGCCCGTTCGGAGAAAGATCAACGTCGGTCCAGCCGGTGAACCTGTTTTCAAGGTTCCACTGGCTCTCGCCGTGCCGCAGCAGCACGAGTTTCAGCATGGTTCCCCCTTCCAAGCCTGTTGAAATTTCAAATCCGGCAAAGCCGCGCGTCCGCCGCAGCCCTGCGCTTTGCGGCCGGCGAACTCCTGCGCGAAATCAAGCGCGGCACGGAAATCTCCGCCTCGCGAAATAGCGGCCGCGAACGCCCCGTGAAAAGCGTCGCCGCAGCCGGTGGTGTCAACGGCTTCAAACTTCCGCTGCGGCACAAACTCGGCCGCGCCGGTCAGCTCGTTGAAATAATAATAGCCTTGTCCGCCGGCTGTAACAGCCACATGAAATCCGAACCGGGCCCTGAGTTCCAGCACGAGCGGCGCGAGCGGCCTGCCCAGCTGGCGCGCGAACGCGTGCGAGGCGATAAAATAATCGGTCTGCGCGGCCAGCTCCTCCCAGCCGGGCCTGGGCGAGCCGCAGTCGTAGCACACCGCTCCGCCGCTCGCGCGGATGCGCGTGGCGAGCGAAAGAGCAAGCGTCATCAGGTGCCCGTCGAACTGAACGAGCGGAGCGGCCAGGATGCGCCGGGTTTCCGGCCCGGACAGCCGCAAATCAATTTCGTTAATTCCGTGCGAGTTCCACAGGATAGTCCGGCCGGCTGTGGCGGCGTTTACGATAATCAGGGAAACCGGCGTTTTGAAATCCTGCCGGACGCGCACCAGCGAATGATCCACCCCGAACGAGACAAGCGAGCCGAGCGAAAACCCGGTCCATTCGTCTTGCCCGATCACGGAAACCAGCGCCGCCCGCGCGCCCGCACGCGCGCACGCGCAGGCCGAGTTGCCGGAGGGGCCGCCCCCGTCCACTATTATCCGCCGGGCAGGAATTTTGCGGTCATCCTCAAGCGGCCGGTCCGTGACGGCCAGCACATCAACCACATTAAGCCCCACGAAAAAACAGTCCGCTTCGCCCGGCCCGGCTTTTTTTAAAACGGTCATTTCGTTTCCAGTTTCGCCGCCAGAGCGCGCAGCCGTCCCGCCAGCTTTCCGCGCCAGCCGCGCAGACGGTTTTTCTTTTTAAAAAGCTCAAACCGGGAACCCAGGTCCTCATGAGCCGTCAGCATTCTGATGATTTCCCGCTCGAATTTGCCGAAAGTTTCCGGCCCCAGCCGCTTGCGGGCGCGGTAAAGCAATTTGCCGTCCGCCGCGGCGGACCCGGTGGCGAAACTGCCCAGACCGCAGAATTTCTGGATATAGGGGTTTTCGTTGAACATGACGGTCGCCCGCTCGTCGGAAACCTGCTCCAGCAGCGCGACCATGAAAATACCGGCCACCATCCTGCTGTCACGCGCCGGGCGGCCGATAAAACTGAAATATTTGCGGTACACCGCGTCTATTTCGTCCCAGTTGACAAGCGCGGCCAGCCGCGCCCAGCGGTTTTCCGGACTGAGCGCGCCGCCCAGAGGAAACAGCTCCGGGAACAGTGGCGGCGTTTTGTCATCTCTGGCTTTATACATGGCTTGCTAATATTTTACCCTTATCCGGGGGGTCGGCGCAAACGCGTTTAAATGATATAATCTGCTGTAGAAAGTTACGTTCGGGCCGGGAACAGCAAAATTCCGCGGCACGGCAAGCCGGGAATTTAAAATCAAGGAGTTTGGATAATATTTATGATAAAGAAAGGCACCTGTTTCATCACCTCCGAATCGGTCACGGAAGGACACCCGGACAAGGTATGCGATAATATTTCCGACGCGATTCTGGACGCAATTTTAACGCAGGATAAAACCGCCCGTGTAGCCTGCGAAACCTATATCACGCGCGGCATGGTGGTGGTAGGCGGCGAAATAACCACCCGCGGCTGGATTGACGCCGACGCTATCACCCGCAACGCCATCAGGGAAATCGGCTACACCCACTCCAAATACGGCTTTAATCACGAAACCTGCGCGGTGATAAACGTGATAGGCAAGCAGTCGCCCGACATCAGTCAGGGCGTGGACGTTGGCGGCGCAGGAGATCAGGGCCTGATGGTCGGGTTCGCCTGCGACGAAACGAAAGAGTTCATGCCGCTTGCTATCACGCTCGCGCACGAACTGGCCATGCGGCTGGCCGAGGTGCGGAAAAAAGGCGTTCTTCCCTATATCGGGCCGGACGGCAAAAGCCAGGTCACGATAGAATATCATGACGGCAAACCGGTCCGCCTTGAAACCGTAGTGCTTTCCACCCAGCACACCGAGGAGATTCTGGACAGGAGCGGACATCATATAACCGAAAAAGCGCGCAGGGAAATCATCGAACACGTCATCATGCCTGTCGTAGGCAAATGGCTGGACAGGAAAACCAACATTTATGTCAATCCCACCGGCAAGTTCGTGGTGGGCGGGCCCCAGTCCGACACCGGAATGACCGGCCGCAAAATAATCGTGGATACTTACGGCGGGCGCACTCCGCACGGCGGAGGCGCTTTCTCCGGCAAGGATCCCACAAAAGTGGACCGCTCGGCGGCCTATATGGCCCGCTACATCGCCAAAAACATCGTGGCCGCGGGCCTGGCGCAGGAATGCACCATTCAGCTCGCCTACGCGATCGGCGTGGCTGAACCGGTTGGCCTTTATATAGACACTGACGGCACCGGCACGGTGGACGATGAAGCGCTCGCCAAGGCGGTGCGCCGCGTTTTCAGGCTCACCCCTAAAGGGATAATCGAGACTCTCAAACTGCGCAATCCCATCTACCGCCGCACCGCCGCGTACGGACATTTCGGACGGTGCTGCTTCCCCTGGGAAAAAACCGACAAGACTTCCGCGATCCGCGCGGCCGCGCTGGGGAAACCGGCCAAAAAACGATAAGTTTGCCGTTTATCAGACAAGAACCCGGCATAACGCCGGGTTTTTGTTTTATTCAGAATAGCGTATTGCCCGCCCGGCCAGCGGACATCCGGCCTGTTGAAAACGCGAAAACGGTATAATGCAGGTGCGGACAAAATCAACACTCGCCATGCAGAAAACGCTCGATAACAGCGACATGATCACCGACAAAACCATCCCCGGTCTTGACGGCCTGCGCGCAGTCGCCGTGCTGGCGGTTATCGCCTATCACCTGGCCGTGTTCCGGCCGGGCTGGGCCGGCGTGACGCTGTTCTTCTGCATTTCCGGCTTCCTGATCACCGGCATACTGCTCGACACGAAAACCGAACCGCGCTATTTCCGCAATTTCTATATCCGCCGTGCGCTGCGCATAATGCCTGTCTATTATCTGGCGCTGGCCGCATCGTTAATGCTGCTGGGCTCACCGCGCGGACTCAAAGACATCTGGGCTTACGCGATTTATCTGCAAAACCACATCATAGCCGGGCGCGGCTGGCTGGCTCGCGCGCCGGATTACCTAAATCACACCTGGTCGCTGGCGGTTGAAGAACAGTTCTATCTGCTGTGGCCCGCCGCGGTGCTGCTGTGCGGCCGCCGCACGCTGGTCTGGTTATGCGCGACGCTTGCCTGTACCGCGCCGCTCGTCCGGCTCAGTTTTTTTTATGAATATGGGAATGTTTACATGGCCTACGCGTCGCTGCCGTCGAATATGGACGCGCTGTGCCTGGGCGCGCTGCTTGCCGCGCTGGCGCGTTCCGGGCTGGACATGCGCGCCCTTTCGGCTCGCGCGCTGGCGGCCGCGGCCGTTCTGTCCGCCATGTTTCTGGCCTGCTGGCGCCTGTACGGGCCGGCGCACACGGATTACAGGGTTTTTTCACAGCTGGCAAACCCGGCGGGCCTGATTCTTCCGTCTGCGCTGGCACTGGTTTTCACGCTGCTGGTCTGGGGAGTGGCTTATGGCAAAGGCATTCATGTAAAACTGCTTTCGGCAAAACCGCTGGCCGGAATCGGCGCGGTCAGCTACGGGCTGTATCTGTACCACCATATCTGCATGCAGGCGATGGCCGCGCTCAAGCCTTCCACCCGCGCCGGTTTTTGCGCGGGCACGCTGCTGCTTACCTTCGCCGTAACGCTCGCGTCCTGGTTTTTTATCGAAAAACCGCTGCTGAAGCTGAAAAACAAATTCGCACCGCGCCCGCCCGGCCCCGCCGGGATTGAGGCCGATGCCGCTATTCCAGTAATCCGACCCTGCCACTATCATCTGTTCAATGGTAAAAAAATGGTTAAGCGAGTCAAAAGCGTGAATCGCGCCGCCGCGGAGCACCGCGACGACCGTCGCCCCGACCTTCCGCTTAAACATGCCGCCGTTGGCCAGCCCCACAAAACCCGCGCGGCCAATCAGCGCTTTTATCTGGGCGGTGATATCGGCAAAACAGGCCGGCGAGGCGAGTATTATGCCGTCCGCCGCGCGCATCTTCCCAAGAAAAAGATTAAGCGAATCTGCGGTAATCGCGCACTGTCCGTTTTTATTCGCCGTGCATTTGAACAGGCCGCACAGCCACGCAGGTTTTCTCCGGCAAGCTGTATCAGCTCCGTTTCAATGCCCTCTTTTCCAGCTCGGCGAACACGCGCCTGACCGGAATAGCCGTATTGCCGTCTGTTCTGCCGCTTCCGTTAAAAGCTACAACTTTCATAAGGTTTCTCCCGCATGAAATTCCGCGCAGACTAACGGAATCATGTACAAAAAACAGCGCGAAACCGCCATGTAACGGCAAAACCGTTCCGCGTATTTCCTGGCCTGACCCGCAAAAACCGCACCCGTGTTAAAACACCCCGGATCAGGCGCGTCAAGCCCGTGCCGGTTTCCGGCATGAACACAGTTCACAAGCAGGGCGAAGAGCAAACCCAGCAACACCGGAGTTTCATTTACCGGGCTGAATATCAGAGGCCGCGCGCTTTGGTGACTTCCGCGCACACGTCCGAGCAGCACGCATCCGAGATCGCCGGCACACCATCCGAATCAAACTGAAATTTTACCCATTTTTCGCTTTTGCAACGCACGCAAAACGAATCTTTGATTTTTGCGTTTAGCTGTTCCGTCACCTCAGCTTCCCGCTGCGGGAATTTACCGGCCGGCGCAAATAATATTATCATTGTCCACCCCTTTTTTAACATTGAAGCACTTTGCCATGCCAACAACAATACCGCGCAGCCAATTTATTATATCGCATAACATAACACATGCCCCCTGCGGCAGTATTTGCCCTGCCCGCCATGAAACTCGCCCCGGCTTTTAACAAGCCGGGGCGAAAGATTGTTCAGTCTATCTGTATTCTGTTCGGTTTTTCTCCGTCGGCCTTCGGTATCCGTATCTCCAGAAGCCCGTCTTTAAGGATGGCCCTGATATCTTCAGACTTGAACCGCGCGCCGATCTTGAAAACCCGACAGAACCGCCCGGCCGGAATTTCGCGCCGCAGCCAGGTATCGCCCTCCGCGGCCTGCTCAACGCGTTTGCCCGTAATGGAAAGCAGGTTTTCTTTTATTTCGGTTTCCACATCCTCTTTCCTCACGCCGGGAAGCGCCGCCCGGACCAGAAATTCTCCGGCGGTTTCCCGCACATCAACCTCCGGCGACCAGACCGGTTCCGCCGCAGCTGAACAATTATTAAGGAAGTTTTCCACCAGCCCGCTTATGCTGCCGCGCATTTCAACCATATTATCATCAAGAGTTTCGTTTGCCATAAATTTCTCCTTAATTATACGTTCGCAGGAAGTTTTTATTATTCACAGTCGAACGAGTTAATTAGCAGTTAATACAAACAACTGCTAATAATATACTTAATTGGCAGCCGGTAGTCAATACTGCTAATTATACTGCCGGCAATTTAATTTTGTATTGGAGAAACTCAGGTTTTGCGCCGGTACACCGTAATAAGTTCACCGCGAAAAACCGGCATGTAATCCGCTTTGACGCTATCGAAAAGATCCCGCAATTTGCCATACTTGCCATAGCGGACGGCGTATTCGGTAGAATTGAATTCAACTGCCGAGTAAAGCCGGCCCAGCAGAAAAACCGGCGGGTTACTGATATCGGAATCCGCGAACAGAATTTCCGGCCGCAGAGTTCTAATGCCGGACAGCGTTTTGTTGAAATATTCTTCGGAAATCAGATAATTCGGCATATCGTAATAAGCAAGCGCGGTTTTCCGGCCCGCGAGAAACAGCAGAATATTGTCGTACTTCGACAGCAGGCATATCCCGGCGTGCTTTTCCGGCGCATATTGCCGTATCAGCCTTATGGCTTCGTCAAAGGGCGCCGGATTGATAGTGGTGCGTATTTTCGCCCTGTCAAAATTCCATCCATAGATTTCGTGCCCGGTGATATTATCCAGCCAGTGAACGCGTATGCTTGCGTTCTGAAACCCGGCGCATGCCGAAACACTTGCACACAATACGGCGGCAGCCGCGCCCGTATTTTTTGCCAGCCGGGCAAAACGGACATACCGGCCAAGCAGCCGCTCCGCGATTGCCGCCATGAGGAAAAACTGCAGCGCAAACAACAGCCACGAATGCAGCAGATGATCCGGCCTCCCGTTATTGAAATAATAAAGCAGCATCCCCTGACTGTAAAAAAACACGAAACCATACACATATTTAAGCCACAGCCGCTGCCTTCTCAAGGCCAGCAGAAAAAGATACGATACCACGAGATACACGATCACCATTGAAACAACCGGCTGCGAAATTTTTATGCATAAAAGACCGTTAAAAAAAAATTTCGCGAACGGATCATACTGTGTGAAAAAGAATTTATACCCGGCATAAACCGCCGCAAACAGCGCCAGAACACCGGCCAGCCACCCCGCTCCCGCGCGGACAGAGCTGTTATCCATTGCATGCACCGCAACCGCCAGGCCAACGCTTGCCAGCAAAATAAACCCGAACCAGAAATTCCACACCACACCCGCAATACCCGCCGCCAGCGCAAGAACGCCGTATGCACGGTTTCCTGTCCGCGCCAGCGCGGTCACCGCCGCCAGCGCGGCAAGATCGAACATGTGTATGGTGGGCATGGCGCCGGGCCCGAGCAGAAATCCCGCATAAATCGAATACAGCGAGTAAACCGCCATCGCAAAAACCCCGGTCACGCTCGCGATATCGCGCCGGAAAATATAAAACAGCACACCCAGCAGCAGCAGGTCATAAAATATATACAGAAAATAACACCGGTAGTAATTACCGATATCCAGCCCGCCAAACCTGTCCATCAGCCAGCCCAGCATAAGCGTGTTACCGATTCCGTACTGCATGTAAACTTCCGACAGTTTTTTCCCGCAGGCCATCTCGTTAAGCGGGTTTAATATCTGGCCGATATGGTTAATTTGTCCGCGCGCTATGGCGATATGATGGTATTCGAATCTGTTCGTCCGGCGAAACTCCGCGATTGCCCCGGCGGAATTGGCCGCGCCGTTTTTATAAAATTCCCCGGCAGTAACAGTTTTGCCGTCAAGCAGGGTTTTAGAAGACGGATAAGGATATTCATTGGCGAGGAACGGGCCTGTCGCCACCTTCCACGCCGGCCCTACCGCCAGCGCAACCAGAACCGCCAGAACAAACAGGACGAATTTTGCCCGCCCGGGCCTGTTTTCCGCCGCCGCAAGGCACAGGCGCCAGACACACGAAACCAGCCACCGCATGACCTTGCCCGGCGCCGCCGCCCGGTGTCGCAACGGAGCAATCAGCCCGGCGCTAAGATTAACTATCAGGAAAAATACGGCGGCAATACAGGCATGGCAGAAGTCGCCGGAGGTAATCTTGATCGCCGCAATGCCCAGTATGGCAAACAGCATGCCAAACGCCAGATCTTCAGCCGTCCGTGAAATGTTGACTTCTAAAACCCTGGAAATATTATGCGCATACAGAAAAAGCGAATAACAGCCCACTCCGAATATCAGGAAAATATAACTGTATACGCTCCGCACCTGCGGCTGGAAAAAAGAGTTCAGAAACGGATAAACCTGCTGGCAGTCCGCCATTTTCAGGTCGCGCAGAAACGCGCCCGCATACCAGCCCGCCACGCTGATAAAATAATAGGCGAGCAGGATATGCGCAAAAAACATAACCAGTCTGCCAGCTTTTTCAGAATAAAAATTTCCAACCATGAGCGCCTATGCTGTCTCCTGATGTGCCTTTCCCGTCCGGCCTGAAAACACCGAACACCTTCCAGCCGCCTGACCAGCTCCTGCGCCGCGCTTTATTCAAACACCGGTTTGCAAACAGCCCTTCCGGCTATACCCGGCAGGGCTGTTAAAATTCACAAGACTCCAAAGCCGCTGTCGCAAACGCCGGAAACTGGCGCGATCATGGCACGGGAACGGGATCCTTTTTCTCTATCGGTTCCGGGCTGAAACATTTGCGGCAGCGCGCTTCGTATTTGTCCGCCGCGCCCACGTCAATCAGGCCGCCTCCGCAAACCAGTTTCTGGCTGTGGTTGGCCGGCGCGCCGCAGACCACGCAGATCGCGAGGTTTTTGGTGACCGATTCCGCCACCGCCATCATCCGGGCCGTGTTATCAAACGGCTGGCCGCGATAGTCCTGGTCAAGCCCCGCCGCTATCACCCGTTTCCCGGAATTGGCCAGTTTCTGGCACGCGTCCACTATGGCGGGATCGAAAAAATGAATTTCGTCAACGCCCACCATCTGGGTTTCCGGCAAAACGCTGTCGAGCAGTTCGCGCGAGCTTTTGACAGCCATGCACGGCACGCGGATATTGTCGTGCGAAATTATATGGTTCTCGCCGTAGCGGGTATCAAGGGCGGAATTGAAAATCTGCACTTTCTGCCGTGCGATCTCGGCCAGCCGTATTCGGCGGATAAGCTCCTGTGTCTTGCCGGAGAACATGCTCCCGCAAACCACCTCGATCCACCCCGATTTGGGGCTGTAGGGCATCATGATCATTTTCCGCCTCCGCGCTCCGCGTACTGCCTGGCGTGGAAATCTTTTGACCCTTCTCTGGCGCGGCGTATCCAGTCGGGGTTGGCGCGGTACCAGTCAACGGTGAGTTTTATCGCCTCTTCAAACGAGTGCCGCGCCTTCCAGCCCAGCTCCCGCTCGATTTTCGCGCAGGAAAGCGAATAGCGGCGATCGTGGCCGGGGCGGTCCTTCACGCGCGTGATAAGGCTGTGCGGCTTGCCCATCACGTCCAGCACCCGCGTGATCATATCTACATTGGCGAGCTCCGTGCCGCCGCCGATATTGTAGGCTTCGCCCGGCTTGCCCTTGTCCATGACAGCTTCGATACCGGTCACATGATCCTGCACGAACAGCCAGTCGCGCACGTTGCGGCCGTCGCCGTAAAGCGGGAACGGCCTGTCCTCCAGCGCGTTGGAAATCAGAAGCGGCACGGCTTTTTCCGGGTGCTGGTACGGCCCGAAATTGTTTGAACAGCGCGTAATCATCACCGGGAATCCGTAAGTGATGAAGTAGGAGCGCGCCAGCATGTCGGACGCGGCTTTTGATGCGGAATAAGGACTGTTGGGGATAAGCGGATCGGTTTCCACGCTCTCGCCGGTTTCCACCGAGCCGTACACCTCGTCGGTGCAGATATGCACGAAACGCTTCACGCCCAGCCTGCGCGCGGTATCGAGCAGCACCTGTGTGCCGAGCACGTTGGTCTTGATGAATTCGTCCGGGTACATGATCGAGCGGTCAACATGTGTTTCCGCCGCGAAATGCACCACCATGTCCGCGCCGGCAAGGCAGTCAGCCACGGCCGCGCGGTCGCAGATGTCGGCCTTGACCAGCTTGTAGCCGGGCGCATCCGCCACGTCGGCAAGATTTTCCGGATTGCCGGCATAGGTCATCTTGTCAAGATTAATGACTTCTGTAAATTCCGGCCGGGTTTTAAGCATGTGCCGCACGAAATTGGAGCCGATAAAACCCAGTCCGCCGGTGATTACGATTTTCATGTATTGTCCCAGTGACGACGATTAGAATTTGTCCTGAAAATATTCCCAGGTCTTTTTAATGCCTTCCTCAAAACCCACTTCGGGCTTGTATTTAAGCACGCGTCTGGCGAGCGAAATGTCGGCGTAGGTCTTGCGCACGTCGCCTTTGCGCTTGGGCTGAAAATCCTTCGCAAGCTTGTAGCCGGCAAGTTTTTCGATAACTCTGGCCAGCTCCAGCAGCGAATTCGAGGTGCCGCACGCGATATTGTAAGCCCTGCCCGAAGCATTGGGCGCGGTGGCGGCTTTAATGTTGGCCTGCACGACATTGCCGACATAGGTAAAATCGCGCGACTGTCTGCCGTCCCAGTGGATTTCAAGAGGCCGGCGCTGTCTGGCCTGTTCCATGAATTTTGGAATGACCGCCGAGTATTTGCTTTCGGGGTCCTGCCGGGGGCCGAACACGTTGAAATAGCGCAGCGCGACCGCCTCCAGCCCGAAGGATTTTGCCCAGCACAGGCAGTACATTTCCGCCGCCAGCTTGCTCACCGCGTAGGGCGAAACAGGCGCGGGGATTATGCCTTCATGCTGCGGGAAAACCTTGCATTCGCCGTAAGCGGAACTGGACGACGCGTACACCACCCGCTTCACGCCCGCCGCACCGGCTTCGACCAGCAGGTTAAGCGTGCCGGTCACGTTATTTTCGTTGGTCGGCTGGGGCGCGTCCATTGATTTTGGAACCGACCGCAACGCCGCCTGATGCAGCACATAGGTTACGCCTTTAAGCGCTTTCCCAAGCGATTTCGGGTCGCGCAGATCCGCGTGCACGAATTCAACACGGTCTATGAAGGAAGCCATATGCTCTTTCCTGCCGGTTGACATATTGTCCAGAATCCGCACCCGTTCGCCTCGGTTCACCAGCTCTTCGGCGATGTTGGAGCCTATGAAACCCGCCCCGCCGGTCACCAGCCACAGCGGTTTATTCGCTTCAGGCGGGCTTTTAAGTTTCGAAATTTTCTTTACAGGCATAACACCTCCTTGTCACGCCCGTTAAAAACTCGCTTGCGCGGGTTCCGGCGCCGGCTGCCGACTGGTTGTATTGTAACAATTT
>JAQVSV010000026.1 GCA_028700325.1 Elusimicrobiaceae bacterium
GCCGGGGCGAGAACGAGGGAATCCTGATACTGCGGGTAACTGTCCCGGACGACGAGGCGGTTTGCCAGCTTGAAAACCTGTTTGTCAAAGGCGCAAATCCCTGCGCCGAACAGGTGAAACTGGCGGTTGAGGACGGGTATAAGCGGCTGTTATCGCTTTCGATGGAAACGGAGGTGCGGCTGGAAACGAAAAAACGCGCCGATACCGAAGCCATCAACGTATTTGCGAAGAACCTGCGCGAAATACTGATGGCATCGCCGCTGGGCCATAAAAACGTGCTCGCGCTCGACCCCGGCTACCGCACCGGCTGCAAGGTGGTCTGCCTCGACAAACAGGGCAAACTGCTTCATCATGACGTGATTTTTCCGCACAGCGGAGCGGGAGGACTGGCGCAGGCGCAGGAAAAAATGCGCGCGCTGGTAAAACGGTTCGCGACGGAAGTAGTCGCCATAGGCAACGGCACAGCCGGGCGCGAAACGGAAACCTTTGTCAACGGGCTGGAACTGCCGGAGATAACGGTGGTTTCGGTCAACGAATCGGGCGCGTCGGTATATTCGGCGTCGGAAGCGGCGCGGGACGAGTTCCCCGATCAGGATGTTACTGTCCGCGGCGCGGTTTCGATAGGCCGGCGGCTGATGGACCCGCTGGCGGAACTGGTTAAAATTGACCCTAAATCAATAGGCGTGGGCCAGTATCAGCATGACGTGGACCAGCCACAGCTGAAAAACAGTCTTGACGACGTGGTAATAAGCTGCGTGAACAATGTGGGCGTGGAAGTCAACACCGCGAGCAGGGAACTGCTTGCCTATGTGTCCGGGCTTGGGCCGGCGCTGGCAAAGAACATTATCACGCACCGCAATGAAAACGGGCCTTTTAAATCACGGGCCGATTTGAAAAAAGTGCCCCGGCTCGGGCCAAAAGCTTTTGAGCAGTGCGCCGGATTTTTGAGAATACGGGACGGCAAAAATCCGCTCGACGCTAGCGCGGTCCACCCGGAACGCTACGCGCTGGTGGAGCGGATCGCGCGGGATATGGGCACGACAGTAGCCGACCTGATGGCAAAACCGGAAATACAGGCTGGAATCGAAGTTCGGAAATACATATCGGACGAGGCCGGCCTGCCGACCCTTGAAGATATTAAAAAAGAGCTCGCCAAACCCGGCCGCGACCCGCGCAGGCAGTTCGAGCTGTTCCGGTTCGCCGACATCCACACCGTGGCGGACGCGCAGCCCGGCATGAAAGTGCCCGGCATTGTGACCAACGTGACGGCGTTCGGCGCGTTTGTGGATATAGGCGTGCATCAGGACGGGCTGATACACGTCAGCGAGCTGGCGGACTCGTTCGTGGCGGATCCGTCTTCGGTGGTACGGGCGGGGCAGCGAGTCCTGGTCACCGTTATAGACGTGGACATCCCGCGCAGCCGCATCGCCCTTTCAATGAAATCCAATCCCGTAATAGGGCCGCGCGAAACCCGGCGCAAACCCGCCGAACCCGGCGTGCCCGCCCGCAAGCCTGACCAGTTCGCGCAGCGCGGCAAACCCCCGCAAAACAGCGCCAGGCCGCAGAACAGCCGCGCACATGGCGGCACCCGCCGGCCCCGGCGTGACGATACGCCCCCTACCGCACTGGGCGACGCGTTCAGAAATCTGCTTAAAAAAGGATGATTGTCATGACGACAGGCAAACCCGGCTACTCAACCGCTGTGAAATTTCACGGGCACTCCTGTCCGGGCCTGGCTATCGGCTACCGCATAGCGCTCGCCGCACGGCGTGAACTGCACGGCGCGCTTTCGAAAGACGAGGAAATTGTCTGTTTTGCGGAGAACGACTCCTGTTCCGTGGACGCGGTGCAGGCGCTTGTTGGCTGCACGGCCGGAAAAGGCAATCTCGTTATCGAAAATACCGGCAAACAGGCGTTTTCGTTTTATTCCCGCAGTACCGGCAAATCGTTCCGCATTTATTACCGCAGAACGGCGCTCGATTCCGAACTCGGCGCAAAAATAGGAAAACTAACCGGAACCAAATCCCAAACGCCTGACCGGAAAAGAAAAATAACCGTTTTGAAACGAAAAAGAATAACCGGCATACTTAACGCGCCGGAAAATGAGATACTTGTCACGGGCCCGGTTCAGCGGCCGGTGCCGGCCGAAGCGCGCATTGTGAATTCCGCGCCCTGCGGCCGATGCGGCGAATGGACAATGGAAACCATGCTCCGCCGGCGCGGTGCGCTGAACCTGTGCCCATTCTGCCGGCGCGGCGCTAAAAAACCGGACTAGAAATTAACATACCGGCTCAGAAAATCCGGTACGGTCTTCCATACATATACCAGCGCCGCCACTATCACCAGTATGATAACGCCTGCTATGTCTTTGGTTGTCATATCAGCATATGCTCCCGTCACATATTACCAGATTGATTGAACTGTAAAACAGACGAGGCCGGGGCTCAGTCGGAAAACAACTGCCGCTCCGCGTCATTTTTATATTCCTGCGTCCGGGGTTTTTCGGCCTGCCGAGGCGGCGTTTTTGGCGGATTCACCGCGAATTGAAGCGCGTCCTGCGAAAGTTCGGTTCTGGCCGGCGCAGGTTCGTCCGGGCGAGCGCTGTCGAGCTGCCTGGTCTGTTCGATAAACCTGCGAGCCTGCAGGTCTGCCGCCTGAGCCGGGGTCGGTTCGGGCACGGCGGCAAGCAGGGACGGGTCAATATCATCTGACGTGGATTTATATCCCTTCCACGCGCGTATGAATTTCGCCACGCCATAAACACATAACCCGGCAAACACAAAAAGCGACGCTATAACCAGCAGTTTGACCATTTCGGGCTGCATAATACCACTAGCCTCCTTTATGCGGCACGTCTTTACGGGCGACAGCCGCTCCCGGCCTCACGAAAAACGGAAACAACACTCCAAACGCCATCACATAAGCCCCGGCAAACATCACCAGCGCACCCAGCTTCATCGAATGATCGAGCAGGCCCAGCCGTCCGAGCAGGTAATGCCAGTCATGGGTTCCGCTTTCCCTGCCGGTTACGCCGCCAAGCAGAATCAGCACCTGTTCTTTAGCGTCCGACATGTAATACGAAATATCGCCCAGCGCAAAACCGAGCCAGAACAAGGTGAACGCCATCCCCCATTTATGCCGCTGCCGGTAAAAGTGCCCGAAAAACAGGCCCGGCATTATCAGCTGCATAAGCGTGCCGCCCAGAACCGTCAGAAACCGCGAACCGCCCAACCGGAATACCACATGCCCCGCTTCGTGCACGGCCAGATCGCAGAACGAAAGGGGAAACAGCCACTGTTCAAAGCTGTACCACCCGTCCGGCACCGGCATCCAGCCCGGAAACGCAGCCGCCGCCCACGCAGCCGGAACCAGCGCAACAACCAGCGGCGGCAAAAGATTCGAGCCGGTTATCCGGCTCCATACCAACGCCACCCGGCCTTGAACCTGCGGACGCGGCGGCAACGGCTCCGCAGGCACGCTTTGCGCGGCCCGCCACTTGCTGAAGATCAGGCCGCACCAGGGACACTCTTGCTGACCGAGCTGTATTTCCATGTCGCAATGCGGGCATTTCATAGTGTCCTTATAATTATATAATTTACTATGCGCTTTTTATCCTGTCCAGCACTTATTATAGCCGTTTTTTCCATTCCCGCCATAGCCGCGATAAACGAAGGCACTTTCATTGATCCCTGCGCGGGAAAACTGGAAACCGCCGCGATCGCGGAGCTTGAACGGTCAACTGCGGCTGACATCTGCGCGGCGGTGCGGCTGGCCGAACGCTACGCGACGGGCAAAGGCGTGCCGCGCGACCTGAAAAAATCGCTTGAGCTGTACGGCGTGGCGGCTTCGTCCGGCAACCCGGCGGCGCAATACGCGCTGGGCAGCATTTATTACAGCGGGCTGGGAGTGGCCGCCAATCTTGACGCGGCGGTCGAGTGGTTCCTCAAGTCCGCAGCCCTCAATAACCCTTACGCGCAGATGCGGCTAGGCGCCATTTATGGCCTGAAAGACGAAAAATTCTACAACCGGCAGAAATCGCTGGAATATTACGGGCAGGCGGTTGCACAGGGGTTTACGCGGGCAAAACTGTCGCTGGGCGGAATTTATTACAAACAGGGCGAATACCGCAAAGCGCTCGAACTGTTCAGGCAAATCGAGCGGGACCTGCCGGAAATGGACGGCAAAACCGACTGGAAAACCGCCGAAGCCGAACTGGGCCTTTACGTCTGCGACGCGTACCGCGACAATTACGCCCGCACACTGCTGGAACTGGCCAATACGGCCCAAAAAGAAAATAATTCCGCGCTGGTATCGGACTATGTGCTGAAGGCAGCCGAGCTCGGCTCCGAAGCCACGCTGGTTCTTGCCGGCGACCTGTATTACAGGGGCGAGGGCGTGCGGCAGGATTACAGAACCGCGTTGGCATATTACACTCAGGCGGCGGACGCGGATGTGCCGTCCGCAAAAACCCGCATCGCGCTTATGAAATTCAACGGGATCGGCGTGCAGAAAGACACCGCTTCCGCGATGGACCTGTTCACCGCCGCAGCCGCAGCCGGCGACACCCCGGCCCAGCTGTTTCTGGGCGATATTTATTTCACCGCGAACCAGACTTTGCGCGATTACGACAAGGCGTTCCACTACTATAAAACCGCTGCGAAAACCGATGACGCCGGGCTGTTTTGCCAGGCCTTTATGACCGAATACGGGTACGGCACAAAGGCGGATCCGGCCGCCGCGTTGAAACTGTATGAAAACTGTTCCGAAAACGGGTACCGGTTCGCGCGCGCTTTGCTGGGCTACAAATATGACCAGGGCGAAGGAACCGCTAAAGACACAGCCCGCAGCGCAGGCTACCTCAGGCGCGCGGCCGAAGCGCCGGAACCGTCCGGTCTTCCCGCGGTGTTTTCCAGCCAGCCCGGCCGCGCGCTGCTGCCGAAGCTGTATGAACTGCTTGCCCGAAACGGCGATTACGCCAGCGCAAACGCGCTGGGCTATCTGTATGACAAAAGCGAATACGCGGAAAAGAACTCCACGGAAGCCGTCAGATGGTACACGCTCGCGGCGGAACACGGCAGCACGGACGCGCAGTTAAACCTCGGCAATCTGTATGTTTCTTCGGGCAATTATACAGCCGCCCTGGAGTGGTACAGAAAAGCCGCCGGGGCGGGCAGCGTAGCCGCCGTTCACAGCGCGGGATGGGTCTGCTTTCAGCATGACGGCAGTTCCGCAGCAGTTAAACAGGCGGCCGCTTTTTTCAGCTCGGCCGCGGCGGCGGGCTACACTGAATCGCAGGTAATGCTGGGCAATATGTACCTTGAAGGCACGGGCGTAACAAAAGACTGCGGCAAAGCGGAACGCTGGTACCGCAAAGCCGCCTCGGCTGACAACCCCGCCGCGCTCGCCGGACTGGGCTATATTTACTCGTCCGGCTGCGCCGGCGAAAAAGACGGGCGGGCCGCCGCAAGATACTATACCCGCGCCGCAGAACTCGGCAACCCGTTCGCAATGCTGAGCCTCGCCTCCATGCACGAAACCGGAACCGGCGTCGCGAAAGACAATAAAAAAGCGCTTGAATTATATGCCGCCGCCGCTGACACCGGCGACGCGTCCGGCGCGCAGGGCGCGGCGCTCCTGCTCGCCGCAGACCGGGCCGGAAAACCCGACTATCCCCGCGCCTACGACTATTTTATCAGGGCGGCGCAGGGCAGGATAACGCAGTCCTATTTCTATCTGGCGGTACTGTGCGAACGCGGCTACGGAACCAGACGCGACCTGACGCAGGCCTACAAATGGTATTACGCCTGCGCCAGATCCGGCGGAGCCAGAACCCGGGTCTGTGCCGACAAGACCTTTGAGCTGGAACAGAAACTTTCAAAAGGCAAAATCGCCGATGCGCGCGGCGAAGCCGCGCCTTACCTGAAATAGCCGAGCCGCCGGCCATGTTTCCCGCCATCAAATTACGCTGCTTCCCGGTTGAAAAACAAGGCAAAATGCATGATGGTTTTTTCCGGATTGGGCCGCCAGGCGTTCTATAAGCCCTGGCTTTCAGCGGAAGCGGTTATGCCACTCCGCGAGGGAAGCCGCGAAACAGTCAAATTCAGCACAGGAAACAGCTCATAAAATCATTTGAGTCTGTGCCGGTGGCCCAAAACCAACGCCCGGCCCGCAACCAACCGTCAGCAACTGCTTGCAGATATAGGGCAAAACCGGAAGGGCGCGCCACTATCTAGCGGCTCAAGGAAGGAGTTGCTTCGTCAACCGCGTTTGCCCGGCCCGCGACCGGACGCCTATCTTGTTCACTGCGGCGGCTGATTATTACGGCTTGCTGGGCAAGCCCGGGGGGGCTTGTGATCGGAATTTAATAAAAATGCCCCGGAAAAACCGGGGCATTGCAAGCAAACCGCAGGCATCGCCGCCTTCACGGCAGTCTGTTACAAAAAACCTTCAAGGCGTTCCTGCTCGGCTATAAAAAACAGCTCCTTTTCGTCCGCCTGCGCGGTAAGGGATCTGATTTGCGAACCGGTGGCATCAATGCCGGTGTAATCGGCGGTGGCGAGCGAGATGGTAAGCTCGGCCGCTTTCCCGCGCAGATCATCTATCTCTTTTTTAAGCGCGCGCAGCCGGGCGCGTTCGCGCCGCTGCTCGGCCTTGTTAAGACTGGGCCGCGTGTCCACGGCCTTTGGGGCAGCGGCCGGCTCGGCGTGGCGGGGCCGGGCCTGTTTGTGATGAGTGCGGCTTTCCGCGGCTTCCCGGCGGATACGTTCCTGCTGGCTCTGAAAGTAATCGTAATTCCCGGGGTACCGGGTAACTTTTCCGTCCGCGACATGCACCACCTGAGTCGCCACTTCGTTCATGAAATAGATGTCGTGACTGATGCAGCAGATCGCGCCCTCAAACCGCTTGAGCGCGTGAACCAGCGATTCCACGCTGGTAAGGTCAAGATGCGTGGTCGGTTCGTCCAGCAGCAGCACGTCGGGCGGGTTGATAAGCATTTTGGCGAGCGACAGGCGGCTCTTTTCTCCGCCGCTTAACACCTTTGTTTTTTTATTGATATCGTTGTCGCCGAACAGAAACGCGCCCAGTATCGCCCGCATTTCCATGTTCGAAAGCATGCGGGTGTTTTTTTCGGACGCCTCTTCATAAACGGTCTTTTCGGGATCCAGAGTTTCCGACCGGTGCTGTGAAAAATAGCCCAGCCTGACGTCCGGCCCCACAATCCTGTCGCCGGAATCGGCCGGCACTATGCCCGCCAGCATTTTAAGCAGGGTGCTTTTGCCCGCGCCGTTATGGCCGGCGAACGCCATCTTCTCGCCGCGCTCTACGGTAAAATCGAGATTTCCGTAAACCGTTATATCGCCGTACGACTTGCTCGCGCCCTTCAGCTCCAGCACCCGCAGCGGCCCGCGTTTGGGCTGGGGAAACCGTATTTTCACTTTCGCGCCCTGCGGCGGCAGTTCGATCCGCTCTATTTTTTCCAGCCGCTTCATCGCGCTCTGCGCGCGCGTGGCGGTGGTAAGCCGGGCGCGATTGCGGGCGATAAACTCCTCAAGATCCTTTATATCAAGCTGCTGCTGGCGGTACTCTTTTTCCAGCCGCTCGCGCGCGGCTTCGCGCTCCACCAGAAAATAGTCGTAATTGCCGTTATAGACCTTCAGACTCCCGTTTTCCATGCTGACGATTTTGTCGCAGACGGAATTGATAAAATGCCGGTCGTGCGAAATCATGAAAACCGAACTGCGGCAGTATTTGAGATAATCCTGCAGCCACAGCAGCGAATCGAGATCAAGGTGGTTGGTCGGCTCGTCCAGCAGCATCAGGTCGGGCCGGCTGACCAGCAGGCCCGCCAGCGCGGCGCGCATGACCCAGCCGCCGCTCAGGGTGGACAGAGCCCGCTCGAAATCGCTCTGCTTAAACCCGAGGCCGGTAAGGATCTGCTTGGCCTCGGCCTCGGTTTTCCCGTCGGGATATTCCACCTGGCTCAGCGCCTGCGCCAGCACCGTGCCGCCCATCGAAGGCGGCGCTTCCTGTGGCAGATAACCCGTTCTATAGCCTTTTCTGATAACGATATCGCCGGAATCAGGACGCTCCCAGCCCAGAATAAGTTTGAAAAGCGTACTTTTGCCGGCCCCGTTGGGCCCGACCAGCGTAAGCCGGTCGCCTTCGTTGATCTGGAGTGTGGCGTCCTCAAAAAGCATCTGTTTGCCGAAGGATTTAGCGAGTTGGTTAAGCGATATCATTTTTTTATTGTCACCATCGAAAGATCGAAAATTTCGGAATTGAAAACCACGTTAAGATTCTTCTCGTTGCAGTCGCCCACGACACAGGTATCCGGCTCGAGCGCGCCGGCCCAGCGCGCAAATTCGCCTTTCGGAAACGCCACTATCGAAATCTTCTCCGGGCGGGAAACCTGCTCCGTCACCGTCTGCAGGATCCGCTCGCCTTCGAAAGGCGACTCGGCTATGATCGTTACCGGCACGTCCTGCACACGCTTGCTCAGCTTGTTCAGTTTCAAAAACGGCGTGCGCCCGCATTCTATCCAGCGCGACAGCTCGCAGTACTCGTTTGTGCACAGCAGGTCGGGATAAAAATCCCAGTTGGCCATTGCGACATGCCTGGGCCCGGCGTCAAGCAGCGGAGTTTCGTTCCAGTAAAGGCAGATGCCCAGCAGTTTAAGCGCAAGATGGGAATCGGTTTCCTCGTCCCGGGCAGAAAGCATCATCTTGCGTAATGTTCCGTTCAGCTGGAGTTCGCAGCGCGCGCGCATATATACATTATCGCAAATTGAGCCGGCCCGGTACAGTTCCCTTTTGCGTTATTGCCTGCAAAATATTGGTATTATGTAGCTATGAAACTAATATTTCCCCTGCTCGCGCTGCTCGCCTGCGGCGGCTGCGCGTTACCGGGCGGCGCGGTCAAACCCGAAAACGGCATGGTTTTCGCCGCGGCTTACGCCAATTTCCAGGCGCGGCTGACCTGGAGCGAATATACCGGGCCCGGATTCTCGGCTTACCGGCTCGTTAAAAGCAGCTCGGACCGGAACCCCGCCTGCGCCGCCGCGCCCGTCATCATGACCGAACACGACAGCACCGTTAAAACTTTCACGGACAGCAGCCTTGAAACCGGCGAATACTATTACCGGCTCTGCGTTGACAAAACCGACGGAACGACCCTGCAAAGCGAGGTGGAGCGGGTCTTCGTGAAATACGGCGCGTTTGAGCAGGATGTTCCCGGCCCGTCCGCTTTTTAATATAATTTCCGAAAGGAGCCTGACCATGCGAAAACTTGAAATGACGCCTAACGACAGCACCCGGCTGTTCCAGCTTTTGCGCAGTGTGGATTTTTTTGAAGGCATGACGATGGGCCAGCTTCAGCTGGTCGTGCCCCATATCATGATGGTGCAGTACGAGGCGGGCGAAAAAATAGTGACGCAGGGCGAGAAAGGCGATTCGTTTTATGTGGTGGCGGACGGCGATCTGAGCGTTACGGTAAAAAAAGGTTTCTTCGGAAAAAAAGAACTGGCGCGGCTGGCATCCGGCGATTTCTTCGGCGAAATGGCGCTTATTGACGCCTCGCCCCGCAACGCCACTGTTACCGCCCTGACCCAAGCACGCCTGTTTGTGCTGTTCTCGCACCAGTTCGTGGCGGTGATGAATTCAAATCCGGATTTTGCCAGCCATATATTGCGGGTCGCGCAGGAACGCAAGCTCTCCGGCCGGTAAAGTTTTTCCTGCCAATAAAAAAGCCCCGCTTTCGCGGGGCTTTTTTGCGTTAAAACAGGGATCAGGAAAGTTTCACCAGCGAGTCCAGCCCCGCCAGATGAAACACCTTCTGCACAAACGGGGCCGTGTTCACCACCTCGAATCTGTCCTTGCCGAGCTTTTGAACCGCCGCAAGGCAGATCCGCAGAAAAGCGGAACAGATATACTCGGTATCGCGCAGATCGAACACCACCGGCCCGGACGACGCCAGCACTTCGTTCTCCACATCATGCTGGTACTGCTGGCAGACCGTGGTTTCAACCCTGGAGGGGAAAGTGCAGACAAGTTTTCCGTTTTGCGTTTTAAACTGTATCATGGCGGCTCCTGCAATCTATTCTAGCAACTGTCTTCCCCATCAGTCAACCGGCCCAGCCGCACGCTCATCAGCTGGCGGTTAAGCTGCGCGCCGGTTATGACCATTGCGCCCAGCAGATAAAACCATGTCATCAAAACGATTATGCCGCTGAGCGTGCCGTACAGCAGCGTATAATGCGCGTACCTGGAAAAATAAAACTTGAACCCTTCGGAAATGGTGAACCACCCGATTATCGTAAACACCGCGCCCGGCAGCGCCACCCGCACTTTCCGCCGGTTGCCCGGCCCGAACCGGTATAGCAGAAACAGGCAGATGATCATCATGCCCAGCGCGATAACCCAGCGGTACCAGCCGAACACGAAATTGAAAAACAGATAAAACCCGGTCAGGCTTATCAGCATTTCACGCACAACCGGGCCCACCACCAGCACCATGATGCCCAGCATGATAACCAGTTCCAGCGCGAGCGTAAGCACCAGCGAAACGGACTTTCTGGCCCAGTAAGGCCGCCGGTCGGCAATGCCGTAAATATTGTTGATCGCCGACATCAGGGACGAAACCGCCACCGACGCGCCCCATAACGACATCACCAGCGTGATAATCCCCAGCCATTCCGGCGGCCGGTAGAAAATGTTATGCATGTTGCGCATCACCAGCGGCGACACATAGGACGGCAGAAACAGCTCCAGCTTCGCAAGCATCGCACCTTCGCCGCCGCTCTTTATGAAATGGCCCGACATCCAGCCCAGAAATATCAGAAACGGAAACAGCGCGAACATGCAGAAAAAAGCCAGCTCAGCCGCCAGACTCACCGTGGACGAGGCAATCATGCAGCCCGAGGTGTTTTTCACTACCGGCCAGTAACGGTTCCAGAACATGCGCGTGAACTTTTTGAATTTCATATGCGGAACGATACATATAATGCCTTTTTTTAAAACCGTCCGCAAACCGCCGCCTTTTTCCGGCAGGCGCAGGCAGCCGGACGGAACCGCTTTGTCCGCGCA
This sequence comes from Elusimicrobiaceae bacterium, assembly GCA_028700325.1. Lineage (NCBI taxonomy): Bacteria > Pseudomonadati > Elusimicrobiota > Elusimicrobia > Elusimicrobiales > Elusimicrobiaceae > Elusimicrobiaceae bacterium. The sequence continues at coordinate 11,082 of JAQVSV010000026.1, forward strand.
CGTCAGGCGGAACCGGATAGCATCAACCGCAATGGTCACACGCCGAGCCTTGTCGCGCGCGCCGCCCAGGGCAGGGGAGGAACAAAACCCGCTGTCCTCAAAAAACATATAATGGTAGCCGGATTTCGTTTTCCCGGAGGCCGCCATGCAACCAGTTATCGAAGTGAAAAAACTCTCGCCCGCCGCACTGCTGCCGCGCCGGGAGCACCCGACGGATTCCGGCGCCGATCTGTTCACGCCGGCCGCCGTTGCGCTCGAGCCGGGAGCGACTGTCAAAATACCGACGGGAATCGCCGTATGCCTGCCGGACGGAACCAGCGGCATTGTCTGGGGCAAAAGCTCGCTCGAAGCCAAGGGCCTTAAGATAATGGCCGGGCTCATAGATTCTTCTTACCGCGGCGAAATCATCGTGTGCATGCACAATCTGTCCGCCCGGCGGTTCGAATTCGAACGGGGCCAGAAAATCGCCCAGCTCGTGGTGCTGCCGACAGTTTATCCGGCATTTACGGAAACAGGCTGCCTGCCGGAAACCAAACGCGGAGCAGGCGGGTTCGGCAGCACCGGCTGCCGCTGACGCGCCTGACGGATAACGGACACGAGAGGAGCGGCGGATAATGATCGCACATATTGACATGGACGCCTTTTTCGCCGCCATCGAACAGCGCGACAATCCCGCCCTGAAAGGCAAGCCGGTAATCATCGGGGCCGACCCGAAAAACGGCGCGGGCCGGGGTGTTGTTTCCACCGCGTCTTATGAAGCGCGCGCATACGGAATCCGCTCCGCCATGCCGATATCGCAGGCTTACCGCATTTGCCCGGCCGGCATCTTCCTGCCGCCTGACATGGCGAAATACGGCGCGGTATCCCGCCAGATACAGGCCATCCTGGGCGAATTCACCCCGTCGGTCGAGCAGGTTAGCGTGGACGAGGCGTTTATGGATCTGGCAGGTCTGGAAAAACTGTTCGGCCGGCCCGAAGAAATCTGCCGCAAAATAAAGGCGCGGATAAAGGCAGCGACGGGCCTGACGGCTTCGATAGGACTGGCGCCGGTGAAATCGGCCGCAAAAATCGCGTCCGACATGAACAAGCCGGACGGGCTTACGGTTGTCCCGCCCGGTCAGCTCAGGCAATTTCTGGCTCCGCTCGATATCGCGAAATTATGGGGGCTGGGCGCCAAATCGAAAGAAATACTTAACCGGGCCGGTATTTTCACCGTTGCCCAGCTGGCGGCCAGAAAACCTTCCACCATTGAAAGACTGCTGGGCCGTAACGGATTATTTCTTCTTGAGCTGGCAAACGGAATTGACGGACGCAGGGTGGAACCGGGCGGCGCGGTCAAATCCGTCAGCAATGAAATCACTTTTGAAACCGATACGGCGGATGAAACGGCGATCCACGCCGCATTATCCCTGCTTGCCGAGAAAGTATCGCACCGCCTGCGCCGCAAAGGCCTGAAAGGCTCGACACTGGGAATCAAAATCCGGTTCGACGATTTCACCACTTTCACCCGCGCAAAAACACTCTCCGAACCGACCAATTTCGAAAACGCCATTTTATCGGGCGCGGCGGAGCAGTTTGGGAAATTCCTGCCGCTCACCCGCCCGGTCAGGCTGATAGGGATACGGGTTTCAAATTTCCCCGTCCAGCCGCAGGCACCCTGTCTTTTTCCTGACGCACAGGCCGAAAAAAACGAGAAACTACACCGCGCCGTAGACTCGATACGTCTGCAATTCGGGTTCCGCTCCGTACGCCGCGCGGGCTCCCGCAAAACAGACGGCGAATAAAAACCGTTCTGCATGCACCGGCAGTTCCACCGCCTTTCATGCGAAACGGCGCGCGCATTGCGCCGGAAATGTTATATGTTATAATTTTATATATATAGGAAGCGTGCGGGAGAGAGCGTTTATGGAAACCAGTATCGGAATAGCCGTTGTGGGTGCGGGAGCGTCGGGCCTGATGGCCGCGCTTACCGCGGCGCGCGCCGGCGCGCAGGTTACGGTGATAGAGAAAAATACGGTGCCCGGCAAAAAACTGTCCGCCACCGGCAACGGACGCTGCAACCTCACCAATCGCAACATGGGCCGGCAGTTTTACAGCGGCGACGAAGTCTTCGTCACGCGGGTGCTCGACTCTTTCGGCGTGGATGAGGAACTGGCGTTTTTCGAAGCGCTCGGGCTGGTGCTGAAAACCGATCCCGACGGGCGCGTGTTCCCGGTGTGCGAACGGGCCACCGCAGTAACATCCGTTCTGGAACTGGCGCTGGAAGAGGCGGGCGGAAAACTGCTTGCCGCCGCGGCGGTGGAATCCATACGAAAAACGGACGGAAAATTCACGCTTGCGCTGTCAAACGGCAATTCCCTGCGGGCGGATAGCGTCGTGCTGGCCTGCGGCTCCCATGCGCATCCGCAATTAGGCGGCTCGGAAGCGGGCAACCTGCTCGCGACCGGGTTCGGCCACAAGCTGAAAAAACCGATCCCCGTGCTGGTGCCGCTTCTGGTAAGGCAAAAGGGCATTGCGCGGCTTCAGGGCATAAGGGTCAACGCGGAGCTGTCGGCTTTCAGCGAAAGCAGGGAACTGTGCCGCGCCAATGGCGAACTGCTCTTCACCGCATACGGAATTTCCGGCCCCTGCGCAATCAATTTAAGCGCCGGAGTGGTGCCGGTATTAATGGAGAACCGCCCGGTCACCGTAAAAATGAACCTGTTCCCCGGTAAAACGACGGAGGATCTGGCGGAATTCATGACAGCGCGCAGAAACAGTCTGCCCGACCGGAAAATCAAACGGTTTTTCACCGGCTGGCTGCATGAAACGCTGTCAAACCTGCTGATTGATTTTATCGGCGTGGAAAAGAACAAAACCGCCGCGGAACTGAGCGCGAATGAAATCGCGCATCTGGCAAAAACGCTCTGCGGCTGGGAATTCGACATAACCGGTTCCGGCTCCTGGCGCGAAGCCATGTGCGCCTGCGGAGGGGTGGAAACCTCCACGATAGACCCCGACACGATGCAGTCGCTGCTGGAGCCCGGCCTGTACATAACCGGCGAACTGCTGGATGTGAACGGTTTGTGCGGCGGCTACAATCTGCATTTTGCATGGGCAACTGGCCGGCTTGCCGGGAAAAACGCGGCCCGATAGCATATTATGAGCACGGAAAATTTCTATAAACCCCCGACGCCAAAAGCGCTGACAGACAGCGAACCCGCGGGACAGACGGAACACGGCGATGTCACTATTCGCAAAAGCATGCGCCATGTGCCGCTAAACCCGTCGGACAGGGGCGAGCTGGAGCTGGTTTACTACCGGGGCGGACGCGAAGTGGCGCGTGAAACGGTTGATGAAAATTCCGAAACAATCCTGCTGGCGGGCCTGATTCCAGACGGGCCCGTAAAAGAATATCAGAACGGTCAACTGTTCTTCGAGGGCAATTACGCGAACAGCCAGCCGCACGGGCTGACGCGCTATTATTTCGAAAACGGCAAGCCCGAAATAGAAAAAAACTACAAGCACGGCATGCTCGACGGCCGGGCAAGGGTTTATCACGAGAACGGGCAGCTGCGCCTTGAAACCGTTTATGCCGACGGCAAGCGCAACGGCATCCAGCGCAAGTATTACGAGAGCGGCCGGGTGCGCGAAGACGGCTGTTACGCGAACGGGCACAAAGACGGCCTGATCAGGATTTATGCGGAAAACGGACTGCTGGTTTCCGCCATAATCTACAAAAACGGCAACGCGGACGGCTTGGCGCAGCTGTATCACGAATCCGGCAAGCAGTCATGGGAAGTTCCTTATTGCGGCGGAATGCCAGAAGGCATAGCAAAACGCTTCAACACCGCCGGCATTCTGATCGAAGAATGGTATTATGTGCGCGGCGAAGTGGTATGCAAGCGCAAGTTCAACGCCAGAGGCAAGATTGTCACGGACTGGAATCTCGATGCCGTAAAACGCGCCAAAATTATCGAATACATGGCCTCCTCCTCCGGAAATCACACGCCTGAAGAAGATGACGCATAGACAGCCTGCCAGAACCATTTGCGACAACGAAGGCCGCATCGGCTCCGCCGCGCCGGGATTCGCCGCGGCCTGCGGACTGAACCCTGCCGCGCTTAACGGCACTTCGCTGTTCGATCTGGTGCCGACCAACTGGCAGTCCGACGCGATAAAGGCTTTCTGCCGCGCGCTGACCTGCAAAGACAACTGCAACTACGTCTTCCCCGTGAAAACGGTGGAAAACCAGACCGCGCCGGCAAGGCTGTCGCGCCGGGGCAGAGGCGCCATTACGCTGGAATTCGCCGAGCCGGGGCCGGGCCATATCGCCAGCCGGTTTTTCGACGCCTGCCCGGATCCCTGCTTTGTGCTGGATTCACGGCTGCGCATCCGCGACGCAAACCGCGCGGCCACGCTGTTTTACGGGATAGGCAAATTTGACCTGCAGTCGCGGAATTTCGAATCGCTGGGCGGGCTGCCGAGGCAGGCGTTCCGTCCGGATGAAACGGCGGGCAAATGCACTGTCCGCCATACAAATTCCGAAAAAGAACCGCGCGATCTGGAAATCACCTGGAACGGCGTTGACAACGGGTTTTTCGCCAGTCTGCATGACAATACCGGCCTGCGGCGGGAAAACATCACGCTGCGGGAAAACGCCGAACGCTTCCGGGTTATGGCGGAGGCGGCGCCCGGCTGTTTCTACATGATCGCGCCCAACTGGAGCCAGGTGTATTTCGCCGGCCCGCTTTTCGAAACCATTTTCATGCGCACGCGGCAAGAACTGTATTCCAATCCCGCGCTGCTGCTTACGGTAATCCATCCGGACGACCGGGAAAAAGCCATGAAAGCCTATTCTTCGCAGTCGGGCGTGGCGGAGTACAGGATAATACTGCCGGGCGGACAGTCACGGACCGTGAGGGATTTCGTGATTCCCGTCCTGGATGATGACGGTGAGGTCAAAGCATACACGGGGTATATAGAAGCTATGGAAGAACTTGATTGCAACGAGAAGGACTACGGGCAGTACCATGCGGGATTTGACGCCAAGGAGCAGTTTCTGGAAAGAAGCGCGCAGCTGGCGCAGATACTGGGTTACGCCGGGCCGCAGGAACTGATGGCCGTGCCGCCGGACCGGTTATACGCCGATCCCGCGCGCAGGGCGGAGCTGCTGCGCCGGCTGTCGGCCAACGGATATCTGCGCGAGGAACAGGTGGAATATCGCGCAAAGGACGGGCGGCTCATGTGGGTTTCGGTCAGCGCGGATCACAGCCGCGCCGACGGACAGGACTGGCTCGACACCATTGTCAAAGACATTACCGCCATCAAGGAAACGGAACTGTATATTCAACGCCAGCAGCAACCGCAGCAGAATCTTACACCGGTTTTTTCCGAACTGGCCAGCGGGTTCGCGATGGCCGATATAGTCATGGACGACAGGCCGCGCTTCAAGTTCACCGCCTGCAACTCCGCTTTCGAACGGATTGCGGGCGTGGAGGAACCGCGCATCGTGGGCCGGTTCGCGGACGACGTGTTCCGCAAGAAAAGCGTGCGCCGCGCGATCGCCGTTCTGCAGGACGCCGCGGTTAAAAACATGCCGGTCAATTTCAACTACACCACGACGGCCGGGGTTCATTACCGCATATCCGTATTTTTTCCCGCGCCGGGCGAACTGGCCGCGGTGCTCACAGACATCACGGAAATGCGCCGCACCCAGGAGGAACTTGAACAGTCGCACCTGAAACTGCGCGAACTGACCGCAAAACTCCAGCATGCAAGGGAGGAGGAACGCCGCGTGATCTCCCGCGAACTGCACGACGGGCTGGCCAGCCGCCTTACCGCCGTCAAGCTCGCGCTCGGCACCGCGCGGGAACTGGCGGCCGAAACTGTTAAAACCGGGACTGACCGGGCGTTGCGGATCAAGCTGGCGGATGTTGAAAAACGCATCGAGGAAATCATGCAGGAAACAAAGCGGATCGCGGCCAGCCTACGCCCGCCGGTGCTCGACGATCTGGGGTTTCCGGAGGCTGTCCGGCTGCTGGTGGACGATTTCCGGGCGGTTTCCGGGATCGGCTGCCGCCTGCGTGTTGACGCGGTGTGCCGCTCCATGCCCGCCGCCCACACCACCGCCGCGTTCCGGATACTGCAGGAATCGCTCGCCAACATAATCAGCCATTCAAAAGCCGAGCGCGCCAAGGTTGGAGTGACCTGCCATGACGGAATGCTGATACTGGCGGTCGAGGACAACGGCCGCGGAATCGCGGAAGAAACCCTGAATTCCCGGAAATCACTGGGCATACTGGGCATGCGGGAACGCGCGGTCGCGCTAGGCGGCGAGCTGAAAATAGTTACGGGCCAGAACAAAGGCACCCGGATTTGCGCGCATATTCCGCTGGGCGGAAACTGCCCGCCGGACAATCCCTGACCGGCGCATTTTTCACCACGTCTGCAAAAAAACTGGACTCGAAACCATGACAAAAAGCCAAATTGACTTCCGGGTACGTTGTTACGAGCAGGATTTCAAAGGCCGCATCCGCCCCGGCGCCATCTTCAACTGGTTCCAGGATGCGGCCGGCAAACAGTGCCTGAAACACGGCGTCGCGCTGGAGCAGATCATACCCAGAGGCTATACCTGGGTAATACACCGCTACCGCGTGGTCATCCATAACGCACCCGTCTACACCCAGAAATGCAGGGTGATAACATGGGCGTACCCAAAACGCGATCTGATTTCGATACGGGATTACGCCATCGAGTCCGAAACCGGCGAACGGCTGGTTTCCGGCACCAGCGAATGGGTGCTTCTGGACATGAAAACCCTGCGCCCGCTGCCGTTAAGCACCATACTGGCTGATTTCCCCGTCTGCACCGAAAGCGCGGCGGAAAGCGGCAGGACGATCAAACTTCCGCCGGGCCTTGCGCCGTGCAAAAAAACCGAATTTGACACGCCGGTCTGGGCACTCGACGGCAACCGCCACATAAACAATTCCGCGTACGTCATCTTCGCTTATGAGAACATGTTCCCGGATGTAACCGCCGGGCACCAACTCCGCGAAATCGAAGTGAACTATAAAAAACAGGGCTTTTACGGACAGCAGCTTGCCAGCAAGGCGTTTAAAATAAGCGACACGCAATACCTGCACAGCGTTGAACTTGCCGATACAGGCGAACCGCTCGCGCTGCTCAAAACCGTATGGGAAAATGACGGTTAGCGCAAGCGCGGCGCACAATATCGCGAGGGTACTGTCTAAACGGGGATTCTGCTCGCGGAAACAGGCCGTTGCATATGTGCTGGCGGGCCGCGTGAAACTTAACGGCAGAACCGTCCGGGATCCGGGCGAACGGGTCCTCAACGCCGATAAGATACAAGTGGACGGAAAAACCGCCGCGGCACACGGGAAAATTTACATTATCTTGAATAAACCGGCAGGCTGTGTAACCACCAGAAGCGACGAACTCGGCCGCAAAACGGTATACGATTATCTGGGGGACATGGGGCAGTGGGTTTTCCCGGTGGGCAGGCTGGATCTGGAGTCAGAAGGGCTTTTGCTCTTTACCAACGACACCGCTTTCGGAAACAGGCTCACCGACCCGCGTTATAAAACACCCCGCACCTACGAAGTCACGCTGGACGGCGCGCTTGCGCCCGCTGCGCTTGACAACATACGGCGCGGCGGCGTGGCTATCGGACGGGGGGAAACAACCGGCCCCGCATCCGTAACCGTCATTGACGAAAAAACCGGCGCCTGCACCGTCAAAATAACTCTTGCCGAAGGCAAGAACCGCGAACTGCGCAGACTGTTTGAGGTTTTCAACAGAAAAGTCCTGCGGCTGCTGCGGACCGATTTCGGCGGCTATAAGCTCGGCAGCACTGCGGCCGGCCGCTGGCGCAGCTGCGCGCCGCCCGACGCGGCGGCAACGCACGGCATATGCACGGGGCGACCCGGCCCGCGCGACAGGCGGAAAACACCGTCGAAAACACGGCCACCCGCTCACGTCCGCCCGACGCGGCGCAACGGGCGCCAGCGCCCGATGGCGTGGCGCGGGGCAAATGTTGTAAACTGAACAGCAATTCTGCGGATCAGCGCAGGTATACACGCTTAGAGGCGACGATGAACAGACAGCATAAAAGCATTCACACGAAAATCATCATAGGCCTGGCGGCCGGCATAGCGCTTGGAGTAATCTGCAAATGGCTGCTGCCGGCCCACGAGCTTGACTGGATTGTTTCGCATATAGCAAGGCCGGCGGGCCAGATTTTCCTCAAACTGCTGTTTTGCGCGGTCGTGCCGCTGGCGGTAGCGGCGATAACCCTAGGAATCGCCAACATGGGTTCCACCGAACGGATTGGCCGGGTGGCCGCCAAGGTTCTGGCTTTGACGGTGCTGTTTTCCGGAACGGCGGTTTTCATAGGCATACTCGGCGTGAATATCACGGGGCCGGGGAGGGGCGTTTCGGCGGAGCAACGGCAGGCGATGCTGGCGAATCTCCAGTCGGGCGACGTGATGGCGGAAATCAAGGCGGCAACCCCGCAACACCAGCCGCTGATTGACTCGGTTGTCGGGCTGCTGCCGAAAAATCCGTTCTCCGACGCGGCCAACGCCTATAACGGCGGCCTGATACCGCTGCTGATTTTCTCGATCATACTGGGGCTGGCCATGAATTCGGTCGCACCGGAAAAAGCCGCGCCGCTTAAACACCTGCTCGAATCTGTGTTCGAGCTGATGACCAGGATAATAGGTTTCGCAATGAAAATCGCGCCTTACGGCATTGCCGGGCTGCTGTTTTCCGCCACCGCAGGCGCGGGCATAAGCGCGATCGCCATGCTGTTTAAGTATGTGCTGCTGGTGCTGGTCTGCCTGTGCGTGCACATGTTCGGTTTTTATTCGCTGATGCTGCGGCTTATCTCAAAGCATAAACCGCTTGATTTTTTCAGGGCCTGCCAGAACGTCATGGCAACGGCGTTCGCCACAAGTTCCAGCAGCGCGACACTGCCTGTAGCTCTTAAAACGGCCACTGAAAACCTCAAAATACCGCCCCAGATCGCGCAGTTCGTGGTGACGCTCGGCGCCACGACTAACCACAATGGCACCGCGCTGTATGAAGGCATTACGGTGCTGTTTCTGGCGCAGCTGTTCGGGGTTGATCTCTCCATCTCGCAGCAGATTTTCGTGGTCGGCATGTGCGTTATGGCGAGCATCGGCACCGCGGGCGTGCCGGGCGGTTCGCTGCCGTTTCTGGTGGTGGTGCTTCAGTATATAGGAGTGCCGCTCGAAGGCATAGGAATAATAATGGGGCTGGACCGTCTGCTGGACATGTGCAGGACAGTCATAAACGTGGTGGGCGATCTGGCCGTCGCGGTCTGCATTGCCGACACGGAAAAACGCCTCCCGGCAGCAACCGCAATTTCCTGACTCGTTCGAGTTGTCCGTTCCTCAAATCCCGGGTCAAACCGGGGGGTTGCCGCCTGCAGGGGCATGGTATTTGCTTATTTGGCTAAAAAGACAAATATGTGCTATACTATATGAGGCTGGCGGAATACTAGAGCTTTGCCGCCTGACATCGCCCGGCTCTGTCCGCCGGGAACGACAGGACAGACAGCGCTGCCATTCGCGGGCGCAGCCTGCCATACCGGCCGAAGGGAGCGACTATGAACGGAAACCTCATAAAGCAGGCTGAACTGATCAAATCGCTGGCTCATCCGACAAGGCTGCTTATCATAAAGGAACTGGCAGACGGCGAAAAATGCGTCTGCCGGCTGCGTGATGCGGCGGGCGCGGATATTTCCACGGTGTCGCGCCATCTGGCAATCCTGAAAAATACGGGCATTGTAAGCAGCCGCAAAGCGGGCACCCATATTTTTTATTCGCTGGCGTGCCGCTGCACGGCGGAATTTTTTTCCTGCATTGAAAAAATGACCGACCATAAAACCGGAGGCAACCATTATGCGCGAAAGCATATTTAAAAAACTGCTGGCCGCTTTGGACGGGTTTTTAAAAGCGAAAGCCAGTTCCGGAACCTGTTGCTGCAACAGCCAGATTCCCGGACAGGACAACTGCTGTTCTTCTAACCCGGAAGAAAAAAAAGAAGAAAAAGACGCGGAGAGCGACAAAGACCGCAAATCCGCCGATTGATGAAACGGAATAAAACGGGAGAACCGGACCCCGCATTGAAAAACGGGGAATACGTCGGCCGTGCCCGGCACGGCCGGCGGCCGGAAAAACACGGCGGACGCGTAATTTTCGCGTCGGAAATAAAGGCGGCATTATGTTCGAACTCGCTTCGCAATGGCTGACATATTCCATTTTAGGACTGGCGCGCGGCACAAAACTCGCCGGCGCGGCGGAATTCTTTTTCTACGATTCATTCAAGATTATCACGCTGCTGTTCGGCATGATCTTCGTTATCGGCGTGCTGCGCTCCTACCTCTCGCTGGCGGCGGTGCGGGGATGGACGGGCGGGAAAAATCCGCTGGTGTCGGCGGCGGGCGCGGCGGTGTTCGGCGCGATCACGCCGTTCTGCTCCTGTTCGTCGGTGCCGATCTTTCTGAGTTTCATAAAAGCCGGGATACCGCTGGGCACGGCATTTTCCTTTCTGATAACCTCGCCGCTGGTGAATGAATATCTTGTCGTGCTGATGGCTGGCGTATTCGGACTAAAAGTGGCGGCGGCCTATGCGGTTACCGGAATGCTGACGGGCATGGCCGCGGGCCTGCTAATCGGCAGACTGAAACTCGACAGATTCCTGGAGCGCGGGTTCTCCGCAACCGGCGAACCCGGCGCAGACCCGGTGTTCAAAAATTTCCGCGCCCGCATGACTTTCGGCTGCAAAGAAGCCACCGCAATCACCGCAAAGGTGTGGCTATGGGTATTGGCGGGCGTGGCGGTCGGAGCCGCCATTCACAATTATGTGCCGCAGGACTATATAAGAACAGTCATGCATGCGGGAGGAATATTTTCGGTGCCGCTGGCGGTTGTTCTGGGTGTCCCGATGTACGGATCCTGCGCGGCCATCATGCCCATCGGCGCGGCGTTATTTTTAAAAGGCGTTCCGCTGGGCACCACGCTGGCGTTTCTGATGGCGGTCGCGGGCCTGAGCCTGCCGGAAGCGATTATCCTGCGCCGCGCGATAAAACTGCCGCTGCTGGCCGTTTTTTTCGGCACGGTGACGCTGGGCATCACACTCTGCGGATATCTGTTTAACGCCGTCGCCGTTTATCTAATGTGAGCGGGCTCCGTTTATGTTAAAATCTGTAATGCGGCGGGTATTTGACGGTATTTGCAGGACAGGAGTGCACATGAAAAAAACAATAACGGCTTTGGCGCTGGCTTTATTCGCTCCGGCGGGCGCGGCGCAAACGGTCGCGGAAACCGGGTATGTCAACATGGCGTTCGGCTACAGGGTGGCCGCGCCCGAAGGCTACACGGCAGCCCCGATTGTTGCCGGCGGCACGGAACTGGGCGTGACTTTCACCAAAGGAACTGACCGGATTTTCGTGCGCGCCACGCCGGTTGACCACGCCTACGCTCCGCTTTCCTTTGACGAATATGTGAAAGTCGCTGGCCGCAGCGAAGTGGCGGAGGGAAGCGTACTGCTCGATATCGAGCCGCTGGTCACCGAAACAGGCAACAAGGGCTATCGCACCGTATGGGCCCGCGCGCACGACGACTCGGTTCACAACAAAAACACCTCGTCACTGGCCCCCAAGTCCCCGAAAAAGGCTCCGGCGAGGGACCGCACTTTCTACTATATGCCCATTTCGCTGCGCGCGCAACTTAACGGCGAATTCGTGAAAGCGGTTTCCATCGTGCCGCTGTGCGCGACGGACAACTGCGCGCTTGTCGAAAACGACGCGCTCGATGTCGCGCTCAGTTACCGCCCTTCCGGCCGGTTTGAAAATTTCTTCGACCACAATGACAACGGCAAGAGTTTTGACGCAGAAACCGGGCATAATATCGTTATCGAGCTGCCGTCCAACCCCACAACCGGTTTCACCTGGCAGTTTGAAGAACTGGACAAGACGATGTTCGAGGTGGTGAAGGATCAGTTCATAACTTCCGCCACCGATCTGGCCGGCGCGGGCGGACTGCATTGGTGGGAACTCAAGCCGCTCAAACCGGGCCGGGCCAAAATCGCCCTGAAATACGCGCGCTCCTGGGAATCGGCGGAACCTGCCGACGAAATGATCCTGCACTTCAAAGTGACGGAAGCTGACGATAAAAAATAAAATCCGGCCTCCGGTTTCATGCGGCTTCCGGTTGCAACCGGAAGCCGCGTTTTTTGCGTTCAACTTGCAAAATAAGGTATCTTTTGATATATGCGCGGCGCGCCGCGGGCGCGCCGAATCAACAACCTGGAGCAAGGACTATGCAAGACCGGCAAATAAAAAGAATTCTCGCGCTGGAGACTCCTGAAAAAAACATCACGGTGAACGGCTGGGTGAAGACGCGCCGCGACTCCAAGGAATTTACTTTTCTGGAACTTAACGACGGGTCCTGCCGGGCCAATATTCAGGTGATCGTTGAAGCCGGCTTGCCGTGCCATGAAACCGCTTTGAAACTGACAAGCGGCGCGGCGGTGAAAGTGGCTGGCGATCTGGTGGAATGCCCGCCCGGCAAGGAACAGAAATTCGAGGTGAAAGCCTCCGGCATAACAGTTTACGGCGAGTGTGACGCAGAAGCCTACCCGATACAGAAAAAGAAAACCTCGGACGAGTTTCTGCGCACCGTCGCCCACCTGCGCCCCCGCACGAACAAATACGCGGCGATGCTGCGGATCCGGGCGGAACTGTCGCATGCGATACACCGCTATTTCCGGGAGGAAGGGTTCTTTTACGTCCACACGCCACTTATCACCACGTCCGACTGCGAGGGCGCGGGCCAGATGTTTCAGGTAACCACCCTCGATATCGCAAACACGCCCAAAACACCGGACGGCGCGGTTGATTACGCGCGGGATTTTTTCGGAAAAAAAACCTCGCTCACCGTTTCGGGCCAGCTGGAAGGCGAAGCGCTGGCTTTGGGCCTGGGCCGGATTTATACCTTCGGCCCGGCGTTCCGGGCTGAAAACTCCAACACCTACCGCCACTGCTCGGAGCTGTGGATGATCGAGCCGGAAGCGGCGTTTTTCACGCTGCAGGACGATATGGAACTGGCGGAAGGGTTCCTGAAATCCATCATCACAGACGTGCTCGCCAACTGCCCCGAAGACATTGAGCTGTTCGCCAGATTCGTGGACAAGGATCTGCCGGCAAGCCTTTCCAACATCACCGAAAACACTTTCGAGAGGCTCGCCTACACCGACGCGGTGGGCATTCTTGAAAAACACAACGGCAAATTTGAAAACAAGGTAAGCTGGGGCGTGGACCTTAACTCGGAACACGAACGGTTTTTAGTGGAGCAGTATTTCAAAAAACCCGTGATCATGCACAACAAGCCCGCTACCGTGGGGGCGTTTTACATGAAGCTCAACGACGACGGCAAAACCGTGCGCGGCATGGACGTGCTGGTGCCCCGCATCGGCGAGATCATAGGCGGCAGCGAAAGGGAAAACCGGCTCGGCGTGCTGGAGCGGAAAATGGCCGGGCAGGGCCTGTCGGCGGAGGCTTACTCATGGTATGCGGATTTGCGCCGGTTCGGCTCGGCGCCGCACGCCGGGTTCGGGCTGGGGTTTGAACGCGCGCTGATGCTGATTACCGGCATAGCCAACATACGCGACGTGTCGGCTTTCCCGCGCGTGCCCGGCTGGGCGGAGTTTTAGGTGGAGGAAAAATACCGGCAGGTCTATTCCGCCGGACCCGAAGGGCCGGCGGTCTGCAAAAACTGCGGCAAGGCTCTGTGCGAGTGCCC
>JAQVSV010000027.1 GCA_028700325.1 Elusimicrobiaceae bacterium
CAGAACCGTCAGCGCAAGCGGCGGCATGAAAACCGCCGAGAACCGTTTTTCCGGCTCGGGACGCAGGGCTCGGCAGTCCCAGGGGCGGTATAAGACAAGCGCGGCGGAATAAATGACCAGCGCGTCCCAGGAAACAAAGAGGAGGTTTGCGAACCTGTCCGAATACGCGCCCGAAACACGCGCGCCGACACCCATATAAAACAGATCGGTGAAATAACCCTGCCATCCGCCGTAGAAACCGAGTATCGCCGCCGGAATCAGAAACGCGGCGCAAACCCCGCCCAAAGCCGCCGCGACGGCGCGCAGCCGCTCGCGCGGAAAGCAGATCCCGGCGCATATTGCCGGCGCCAGGCAGCAAAGCAGAAAACTTTCATTAAAGCAGGCTGCAAGTCCGGTAAAAAAACCCGCCGAGAACAGCCGTTTTTTACCGGAGGAGGTCAGCGCGCAATATGCGCCCGCAGTGATGAACAGCAGAACCGCCGGAAGGTAATTGCGCGCAAACCCGCGCTGGATTTGCGGCTGGCAGACGTACAGCAAAGACAACAGCGTCGCGCACAGCGCGGTTTTGCGTTCGGTTATCAGCCGGGCGAACGCAAGAAACGCCGCGGCAAATCCCGCCAGAAACAGCAGGCTGACCACGCGCATGACAAGCAGGCTTGCGCCGAACAGGCCGAAAACGGCGGCGGTTAAATAAAAACCAAGCGAATTCTGCGCGGCGGCAATATCGCGGTGCAGGCGGTATCCGCCTTCAAGCGCGCGGGAGATGTAGCCGTAATAGCCCGTATCAACATGCGCCGCCATGCCGAAAAACGGAACGGACAATAACGCCGCCGCCGACAACACGATCAGATAGTCGTATTTTTGACCGCTTTGCAGATGTGGCGGCCCGGCCTCTCCGCCAGCCGTCCCGCCGGTCATGCGCGGACGGTTTCGCTCACCTTCACGCCGTACAGGCTTTGCATCCGGCGCAACGCGAAAGCGGCCATTTCGGGATCAAAATCATCCACCAGCGCAGTATCAATGCTGATTTCCGGCACGGTGTTGTGCAGATTTTTAGAAAGATTGACAATATCGCCCGTAACTTCGGACACGCAGATATGCGTGCAGATACCCGTCACGCAGACCCGGGCCGGCGCGCCGGCCCGGAATATGGTATTCACGATCGTATGCGCGGCTTCGTGCGAGGTGTAGGATTTTTTGTCTAGTTTAAGGAAAATCTTGCCTTCCAGCGCGGCGAGAACCGGCGCGGCGATTTCCGAGCCCGGAGTGCCGGCCAGGCAATGCGGCGGGAACGCGGCGAATTCGCAGTCGCCCTGTTCATGCACATCGCGGACGAGGATGACCGGCCCGTCGAAACCGCGCACCTTTTCGGCGACCCGGCTTATCAGCCCGCCGGTATCATGGCCCAGGCTGAGCCTGCCGTCCGGCAATAAAAAATCGTTCTGCATGTCAACAACAATCAGCACACTTTTCATAACCGCCTCCAAAACCCCGGCCCGTAATCCGGCCTGCAGCAAATGGTATCATTTTCCGCCGCGCGGCATAAAGCGGCAAAAACGGAGGCCGGCTGATGAAAAAAGTCCCCGCCGTTATGGCGGGGACTTTTAGATCAGGCCTCATGAAAATCAGCTTTTAACGCCGGATCCGAAGCGGTACGCCACGTCGAAAAACACGCCCTCGAACTTGACGGAAAGATCCATCGCGTCATCGTTCATCCTGTCAAAAAAGAACCCGCCTTTCTGGTAACCCAGCCCGAACTCCCAGGCGCGGTTCATGCCGTTGTCACGCGGCACCCACAGCAGTTTGGCGTCGGCTTTGTAATAGGAGCCGCTGGCGCTGGTGCAGTAGCCTTGCGGTGCGGGAATGACATAACGGATATTGTTGCGCATAAGGGTGGAGCCTTCCGCTTTCGCCTCAAAGCCGACCGTGGACGGCAGCCAGCGGAACCGGCAGTCAAGTTTCGGACCGTAAAACTCCAGCTGATACACGGCGTAAGCATTGCTGTAGGCCGGCGCCACGCTATTGTTGGTTGAAGAGCGGTTGGTAAAATTCTTGTCGGTCCAGCTGTACCCGTAGCCGATACCGAGATCCATATACAGCCGGTCGGTTTTGAAGAACCGCCAGAGCGCGTTCATGTCAATAAAATCGGAATAGCCGTACATCTGGTTTTCCGCGGTTACGGGGCCCGCTCCGGGATAATTCAGGGCGGAATGCATATCGCTTGTTTTAATCAGCGTTCTGCGGTAGACCAGGTTTACAAAAATATCGCGCCCGGCGTATTTCTCGATAGCGGCGTCAAGCAAAACGCTGTTGATGTTGCCCCATACATGCTTGTCCTTGTTGCGCCCGGCAAGAGACGCCTCGTCAAAATTTGAATGCCCTATCACAAACGTGCCGAACGTCATCTTCCAGTCGGGCGCGTTTGCGCCGGAGTCAAGCGCGGCATCAGCCGGTACAGCCGGAACGGACAGAAAAAACAGCGAAGCCAACACTCTGATGCAGCTTTTCATCAATTCTCCTGAAATCATATTTCCAAAAATAAATGATCATGACACGGGCAATCCCCGCGGGCGCGGACACGGCTTACTCAGCAAGAACCAAACCCATAAAAAATAGCGGAGTGTCAGCTCCGCCATTCATTAAGTGCGCTTACCGGGAGTGGGACTTGAACCCGCACGCCCTTTTGGGGCAATGGTTTTTGAGACCATCCTGTCTACCAATTCCAGCATCCCGGCAGACAACAATGCAATATTTTACCTAATTTAAAGCGCGGCTGGCAAAACACCGGCTCGTTTTTCCGGCCCGCAGGAGCAGCAGCCGGACAGCTTCGCGCGTTCGCGCGCCAGAACCCGCATGTCAATATCGAGCAGTTCATCCAGCCGGGCGGGCTTAAGCCCGCGTTTTTTCGCCTCCGCCAGAATCCGCTCCACCAGCCAGACGGTGGTTTCGCGTTTGCTGGAGCCGCCGTCATGCAGCAGAAAAATCGCGCCGGAATGCAGATTGTCCAGATACTGCTTCAAAATCTGCTCGCGCGGATAAAACCACCAGTCCGCCCCGCACGACCAGTTAACCAGCACATAGCCTTTTTTCGCCGCCAGTTCGCGTATCCATTGCGAAGACAGCCCGTACGGCGCCCGCAGGAAATACGGCGGCTGGCCAGCCGCGGCGTAAACGGCGGCTTCCGTTTCGCAGATTTCAGCCGCCATGGCCGCTTCGCGCCCCGGTTGCGGCAGTTTGTTGAAATTGGCGTGGGTAAAGGTGTGATTGCCCAGCAGGTGCCCGGCCCCGGCAACCGCGGCGGCATATTTGGGATACCGGCGCACGGCGGAGCCGAGCATGAAAAAAGTCGCCCTGGCGTTATTGCGGCGCAGCAGTTCCAGCAGTTCGGGCGTGGTGGTGCCAGGCCCGTCGTCAAAGGTAAGCGCGAACCTGCCGCTTTGCCGTTTGCCGTCGGAATAAAACCTCCCGAACTCGCCGGCTGGCGGGGCAGCGCCTGCGTCCGGCGCGGCCGCTTTTTCAGGGTAGCCGCGCGTGAAATCGCTGTCCGGGCCGCCGGAGCGCGGAACTGCGGCTTTTGCAGCATCCGCCGGGCCGGCATGAGTCCGCGCCAGCCGCCAGGCCGAACCGGCCGCAATGGCTGCCACGGCAATAATTGCGGCAAGCGCGCTTTTTTTTGATAATTCGCTAAATTTCATGCCGCTCCAGCGCTTTCAGACCCAGCTTCCACGGAATAATTATCGCGGCGGCGTTAAGCGCGATATAAAGACCCGCGCAAACGGCCAGCCAGCCCCAGTCCCATCCGGTATGCGCAAACATCGCCATGAAATGGGTTTTTACAGGATACACTTCTATGGAAAGAGTCGCCGCCATATAACCCAGACAGCAGGCCATGTAAATAAATCCGCCGGCGGAGCTTTCTATCTGGTGAATGTTTTCGACATTGAATCTGGCGAACAGCGCGCCCAGCCCGATCCCCATGACACAGCAGGTGAACGACGCTATTATGATCGTCGCAACCGTTAAAACCGAAACGAACACATCAGCCTGCAGCAAAATGTTGGACCAGACCACCAGCACCCCGCCCACCAGCACCGACGGCAAAGCCATCAGCCGCAGTTTCTCGCGCATCAGCGTTTTCATGGAGAACGGCGCGCTGCGCATAAGCCAGAAACTGCGCCCCTCAAGACTGATCGCCGGGAACGTGAACCGCAGCCCGATCGAAGCCACAACAAAACCGGCCACCGCTATGTTGAAAAACGCGATCAGCGTTTTAAGCGCCTCGCCCTCCAGCGGCAGTTTTTTTATGCTGAACAGATAAACCGCCATGATCGCGCCGATAAGCGCGATCTGCGACCAGTAGCGCACGTCCCGCAGCATTACGCGCCGGTCCTTCCACAGCAGCGTCCACTGCTCCCGCGCGACCAGTTTCTTTTCCACCAGAACCCGCTCAAACGGCTCGCTCATCGCAGCGGCCGGCCCCAGCCGCCGCCCTTCCTGCGCGCCGGAAAACCCTTTCATATAAACCCATTTCGAAACATAAACCAGAAATCCGTACACGCCGGCGGCCGAGCCGTAAAGCAGCGCGACATAGCCCGCGAACTGCGCGTACTGCCCGTACAGAAACGACCACATGCCCCGCGTGATCCACCACGACGGCAGATACCGCGCCGTCGGCGCCTGCAGAAATTCGAGATACCGCGCGACCACCTCGATCGCGTCGGGGTTGACCAGCTTCTCGGGCTGCACGAACCGCAGCAGCATGTAACCCGCCACCAGCGCGAGCGTGCCCGTCACCCACACCGCGTCGCGCGTTTTGGACGATGGGAAATAATACATCAGCGCCATGCTCATCATTATCCCGAACGCCGCGCCCAGCAGGATAAACGGAACCAGCATGATGAAAAAATAGGCATAAAAAAGCGGCGGCGCGAATTTCACGCGGCCCAGCGCCGCCACAAACGGAACAAGCACTATCGCGAGCGTCCAGGAGGAATAAAGAGCCGCCTCGACCGTTTTTTCAAAAAACAGCGTCCTGATGGGCACCGGGGAAGCGAAAAGAAATTTCAGGTCGGCGGAATAATACAGCGTCGTCATCGCCGACACCAGACTCGAGATCGCCACCATGGAGAACGTTATCAGAAACATCATGGCGCTGAGTTTCCACGGCAGAACCTGCCCGATGATCGAAATCCCGTCCAGATACTTCAGCACCCGGTAAAACCAGAAATACAGACCGCCCAGAATAACCACGCCCGCCAGCGTAAACCCCACCCGCACGAAAAATTCCCACAGCTTCATGCTGACAATGCTGTTTACAAAACACAGCAGGCGGCGTTTTATGAGAACCCGCATGACGGCTCCTAAAGCTGGGAATAGCCGGATCCGCCGGTCAGGGTAAGGAAAATATCCTCAAGGCTGATGCGCCGGCCGGAGGAGTCCTCAAGCGGACTGCCGCTTCTCTCGCGCAGCTGCTCGATTGTGCCCATCTGTATGATCTCGCCCTCGTACATGATGCCTATGCGGGTGCAGAGCTTCTCGGCGATTTCCAGAATATGCGTGCACATGAAAATCGCGGTGCCGTTATCGGCCAGCTCTTTGAGGATATGCTTTACCATCCTCGCGCTTTTGGGGTCCAGCCCCACCATCGGCTCGTCAAGCAGCAGCACTTTCGGCTTGCGCAGCAGCACGCTCGCCAGCACCAGTTTCTGGCGCATACCGTGCGAATAGGATTCCAGCAGTTCGTTGCCCATGGCCGTCAGGTCGAACATCTCCAGGTAGCGGGGAATTTCCGCCGTCTGGGCCGCCCGGCTGACTTCATACAGGTCGCCCATGAAAGCCATAAACTCAAGGCCCGTAAGTTTGGGATATACAAAAGGCTCGTCCGGCACCAGCGCGAGACAGCGCTTGGCGGCCTCCGGCTCCAGCACGATATCGTGCCCCGCAATCGCCGCGCGGCCCGCAGTCGGCGACATCAGGCCCGACAGTATTTTCACGGTTGTGGTCTTGCCCGCGCCGTTCGGGCCCAGAAACCCCAGTATTTCGCCGGGTCTGACCGTAAGATTGATGTTTTTTACTGCGACAAGATCGCCGAACCGCTTGCCGAGATTTTCGATTTCAATCATGTGCCGGCCCGGTCAGGCAATGCGCAGCGATTTGACGTATCTGGCGAACCGGCGGCTCACATCGGCTTTTTTCAACGAAAACAACGAACCGATGCTGAAACTCTCCACGTTAAACGAAGACACCACCGTCCCGTACGCCATGGCTTTCTTTATTTCCCCGAACGAACGCCAGTTCCCGACAGTCGAGATATAGCCCATGAACCCGCCGCCGAAACTGTCGCCCGCGCCGGTGGGATCCACGACTTTTTCGACCGGGTAAGCCGGGAAAGTGACGCATTCGTCCCCTTTAAAAAGAGTCGCGCCGCTTGCGCCGCGCTTCACGATCACCGCTTCCGGCCCCAGTTTCTGGGCCAGCCGGCCCGCGACAATGAGGTTATGCTCGCCGGTGAGCATGCGCACCTCGGTTTCGTTTATAAAAAGTATGTTCACGCGCCTGAGCAGTTTAAGCAGCTGGGCGCGATGGCCGGCAATCCAGAAATTCATCGTGTCGCAGGCGACCAGCCGCGGCTTTTCCACCTGCCTGAGCACCTGCATCTGCAATTCAGGGTCAATATTGGCCAGGAAAATATTGCCGCTCGCGCGATGCTCTTTTGAAAGCGCGGGGTTGAATGTTTCAAACACGTTCAATTCGGTTTTTTTGGTGGTGGCTTCGTTATAGTCCTTGTCATAACTGCCGCGCCAGTGGAAAGTCCTGCCGCCTTTGACGATTTCCAGCCCGCTGACATCTATTTTCCGGGCGCGCAGGCGTTTAATGTTGGCGTCGCCGAAATCATCGCCCGCCACGCCCACAAGCCGCACTTTGGTGAAGGACGAGGCCGCCACTGAAAAATACACCGCCGAGCCGCCCAGCGCGCGGTCGGTATTGCCGTTCACCGTTTCAATAGAGTCAAACGCCACGGAACCAACAACCACTATAGAGTTATCCATTCAGTTCACCTGTGCAGTAGTTAGGCCTACATGTTGTCCTTGTATTCAACCACCTTGTTCGAAGCCAGATACCGCTTAAGGTAATAATTGATAAGCTCCGTCGCTTTCTCGCGCTGCAGCCCGGCTGTAAACTCGGCCTTTTTCTCTTCAAAATCTTTCAGGTTTTTGTTTTCCGCCAGATAGGCGGCTTTCGCCTCGTCCGGCATGACCATCGCGCCGCCCGCCATGAGCTGCTTGAATTTTTCCGCCATGCGGCTCTGCCTGATGCGTTCTTCATAAACGTCGGGCTTTACGCGGTAATTGTCCCAGATCAGCCGGTAATACGCCTGGGGATTGAACTTGCCGTCGGTGAAAAACGCCGGCTGCGACCGCACCACCACGCTCACCTCGAAATCCGACACCGAAATGCCGTAGTCTTTCGCGGCTTGGGAAAAAATGGCGTCAGTCACGAGATCGTTCACGATCATCCGCTTGATCTGCGGCTCCAGCGCCTCGGTCGGCAGGCCCTGCTGGCGGTAATATTCCAGCTTGCTGTTCACCATCTGCTGATACTGCTGCGAATCCACCTTGATATCGTCGCCGATGGTCACCACATAGGTTTCAGCGTTGCCGCCGCCAAGGTATCCGCCCAGCCCCACCAGCGTAGCCACCAGAAATATCGTCGTCGTGGCCACAAAAACCGACTTTTTGTACTTGTTCATGAGTGAAATCATAGTTATTCGTCCTCGTCATCCGTGTTAGGTTTCGGGGGCCGCTGCGCCCCGGCGGGCGGCTCTGCGGCCGCGGCTTCGTTCATGCTGCACCGTCCGTCGAACCGGGCTTCTTCCTCAACAACAAGCTTGGCGGTGCGGATATCGCCTTTAACCGTGCTGCCCGACAGCAGTTCGGTAAACCCGCTGGAGCAGATGTTGCCGGCCACCAGACCGCCCACAACAACATTCTCCGCGGTGATATCGCCTTCCACACGGCCCTTCTCGCCCACGATCACGGTATGCGCCTCCAGAATCGCGCCCTGCATGCGCCCGTCCACGCGCAACGACCCGCGCGCCGTAACCGTGCCCTGAAAATAAACTTCCCGGCCGATAACGGACACGGCATCCTCTCCGCCCATGTCCCGATCAGCTGCCTTCTTGTTCATAAAAGACATCTAGCCTCCGTTTTTATTCACCGATGCGTCGGTTAAAATCGTTTCTTCCTCGGCCTGCCGGTCGCCGTCCGCGCTGGTATTGCTCAGATACGGAACCGGATTGACAGGCTTGCCGTTATGCCAGACCTCGTAATGCACATGGATGCCGGTCGAGCGCCCCGTAGTGCCCATTCGCGCGATCATCTGCCCGCGCCTGACCTGCTCGCCGGGCTTGACCAGCAGCTGCGTAGTATGCCCGTACAGTGTGGAATAGCCGAACCCGTGGTCAATAAGTATCGTCTGCCCGTATCCGTATCCCCAGTCGGCGTAGCGCACAACACCGTCAGCCGTGGCGTAAATCGGAGAGTCCACCGGTCCGGCGATGTCAAGCCCGGAATGAAACTCGTGCGCCATCGTCCCGAACGGGGACAGCCGGTATCCGAACCGTGACGCAATCCTGCCTTTCGCCGGCCAGATCGCCGGAGTGCCGCGATAAACGTTTTTCTGGTTCGCGATATACCAGGTTATTTCCTGAAATCCGGCCAGAATGCTCTTGGATTCCGCGGTCAGGCTCTGCACGTTTTTCTGGAACAGGCGTTCGCTTAGCTCCGACGCCTTCGTTTCAACAATATTTTTGAAATTCACGCTGTCGTCATACTGCGGCCCGTTGCGCCCGTCAGGATCCAGCATGGCGTCACGCGAACCCAGCCCCAGCACTTCACGCAGTTGCGAATCCGTCTGCCGGGCCATCGCCAGATAATTGCGGCCCTCCTCCATTTCCTGCGCTATGTAGGCGATTTTGGTGTGCAGAACCTTATTGTCCGCCTTGGTGATGTAATAATCTATCTGACGACTGGCTATGAATACAGCCCATCCCGTAATTCCGCACCACAACAGCAGGAAAAAAAGCATAAACGGCATGGAAACGCGAAATTTCCAGGACGACAATGCACCATGCGGCACAACCAGTATGTTAACAGGGCGTTTCCAGCTCTTTTTAAGCGCGGTCCAGTATCTGCCCATAGCCCTATTATTCTATTAATTAATAGCTATTGCCGGCAAGTCAGCAGAATCCGCTCAAAACCGCCATTGCATGAAAACATGCCGCCTGATTTTTCTGCCGCAAAGCCGCCCCATGCGAAAGCGCGTCCGAAAATGCGCGCGGCGCGCATTGCCAGGCACATGTCGCACCCGTTCACGCGCCGCGCCGTTTGCCCGGCATTATTTAATGGGACCGCCGGAAGCGGCGGCCTGCGCCGCCTGCGCTTCGGCATTGAGAACGGCGGCCGTCCCGCCGGCTGAACGAAGCCCGGCGGACGGCGGAGCAACGGCTTGCGCGGACTTTTTGCCGGCAACGCCGCTATCATATTTGCTTTGCGTAACACCTTTGAGCTGCCCCAGCGCGGCCATTACCTGCGGATCCTTCGCCATTGAAAGAAACGTGGCCTTTGCTTTCGGTTTCGACATGGCGGAGGCAATTGTCTTCTGAAATTTCGGGTCGGCATATGCGGCCATAACAGCCCTGAAATCCATTTTGGGAGCGGACAGATCTATCCCGCGTTTTTTAAGCTCCGCCAGAACTTCCGCTACGCCGGGCTTGTTCCTGTACTTGGCCAGCGCCGCGCCCAGGCCCGACAGCGACGCCTGTATTGAATCCGTCTGCACCGTATTGGGAATATTGCCCGGTTTTACGGCGCCCGCGCACCCGCCGATATCCACACCGACCGGTTCGCTGCTTTCCGTATCCATCGGCAATTCGCCAAGCAGCGGCAGCGGCGATGACGAATGGGCCACCCCGTCCGTCTTATCAGGCCCCGCCAGCGGAAATTTTGCCGGCACGGACGCTGCTTCAGGCCCTCCGGCTGTAAATTCGGCCTGCCGGCCCTCCGCTTTCATCCTGCGATAGACATCAAACCCGATCAAACCCGCTATCACCAGCCCGAACACCAGCATTGACAGATTGGCCAGCACCCAGGTTTCCATGGGCCGCTTCTCTTTTTTGGCAGGCCCGGCGTCCGGCGCGGGAGCCTTGTCCCCGGCAACAGGTTCAGACCGGGGTGGAGTTTGATGTTGCGGTTCAATATCATCCTGCGGCATACCAGTGTCCCCCTTTTGCGCGGCTGCTCAAAAAATAAAAACCGTTTTCAGAGATGTGCCGGAAACATCCTGCAGCGTGCCCGCCGCGTCGCTTAACACGCGCGCCAGAGTTTCGAACGAACCGGACAGCCCTTTCAGCGCCTGCGGCGGATAAGTATCCGCCGGCGCGCCAAGGCTTGGCGGCGCGCCTTCCGTCCGGCACAGCGCGCCGGCGTTCGGAATGAGAATCAGATAGCCGCTCCCGCCGGGCGGCAGCCAGTCCGGCAGATCGGTAAGGCAGTCTTCCAGCGCGTCCCAGTTTTTCCCGAAATAGGCGGGGAATTTGAGCGAAACGGAAAACTGTTCCATTATCGCCGCGCGGTCCGGCAGGAATCCGGCGTCAATAAAAACAGTGTAATAATCCTGTCCCGCGGCCGCGAGGACTGTATTGAATTCGTCCGCGCCGGTGAAAAGCACTCCGGCGGCCGGATCGGAAAAAAAAGACCGTATGATCTGTTTAGCCTGCATAAGACTATTATAATAGACTTCCCCGCCCGCCGCAACGTGAAATCAGGCCGGATAAAAGCCCTGTAATGCGAAAGCCCGGCTCATCCTGTCTGCCGGGCTTTCAAATGTTTCTATGGAAGAATCAGTCGCTTACAGGAGTAAGTTCGATGAAAGTGACGTAATGGTCAGGCGTATAGTAGACCGTCTTGCCGCCGCCGATTATCAGCCGTTCCGCGCCGCGCGTGCTAAGCACCGGCCCGGCGGTGTACTGCGTGCCGCCCACATCAACGGGTTCAGCCGGATCGCCGGTTTGCCTGCCGGGCACCAGCAGTGTGTATTCGCGATAGTAGCCGTATTCATGTTTCGGCAAGGAAAGATCACGATTGGAAAAAACCGTGCCGTCTTTCGAAAAATCAAGCTGCGCGCCGCTATAAATCCGCGAAAGCACATCAATCATCTTGGTGTTGCGTTTGGCATCGTTGACAGAGGGACGAAATCCTTTCACTCTTTCAAAAGCGGCGGACGGAGGATAGCTGGACGCTTCCCGGTTGCCGTCCCGAGTACTGTTCCTATTGCCTCTGAACTCCAGATTGTCCGCCGGGACAACTATCTGTGCAAATTTAATTCCCGCCGACCGAGCCACTGAAGCCAGCCCGGATAAAGCGCTTTTAGCCGCCGGCGCGGAAGACTGGCCCGCCGCTCCGGTTGAAACCGCCATGAAAAACATCGAAAAAAGCAATGCGAAAAACCTGACTCTGCCAGCAGATCTTTTCATAAAAACTCTCCTTTGAACCAGCCTGTTACACTCAGTATGGCGGACGCTGCGCAATTCCGCCAGTCATAAAAGACCTATTTTTCATCTGGGCCCATAGTGCCGCAAAAAGCCGTCCGGTCGGACAAAAACGGCAAAATCACGCCGATGAGCTTTTGAAGACTATTCAACAGACCGCCCTTTCCCGCGGAGCGGTTTATAAACTCCGCTCACAAAAACCTGACGCTGGCCGCACGGCATTAATGATGGCCGGCATGGCACAGCTCAGGCAGGGGGATTAGTGTTCGTCCCTGCGTAAGCAGGGCAAACGAAGTGTGGACCAAAAAACCCGGGGGAGTTTCATACAAATGCCATCTGAGCCCAAGCCGTTTTATTCCGTTTCAAACAACACCGCCATACTGCGCGCCGGAACCGCCAGCACTCCCTCATAAACCTGCGCCGAGCCGGCAGGCGAAACAACTCCGTCAAACACCGCCGCCCTGAATTTGCCGCGCTGCGGAAGCGCGAACTTTTCAGCCGCCGCGCCGGGATTAATGAGCACCACCATGCGGGCCCAGGAATCGCCAGCGGCTTTTCCGTCCAGCACATAGCCGATGCAGGGCTTTTTAAGGTACAGGCCCAGCTCGTCGTAAAACTTCAGGCCGCCGCGTACCGCCCCGGCCGTTTTCATGCGCAGCGCCGGGTGAGCCTTGCGCAAAGCTATCAGCCCCCGGTAATAATCGAACACCGGGCCGAATTCGGCTTTGCGCGACCAGTCAATCATGTTAATGTCGTCGCCCAGGTTATAGGAGTTATGCTCGCCTTTTTTCGTCCGCAGCATTTCCTCGCCGGCGTGCAGGAACGGAAGCCCCTGCGAGGTGAGTATTATGCCGTTGGCAAGCAGATCCATTTTTATCCTGTCAGACGTGGAAACATCAATATCCTCGGTCAGGCTGATCCGGTCGAACAGAGTGTGGTTATCGTGGCAGCTGACATAGTTGATGCTTTCCAGCGGGCTGGAGGCGAACGTGTCAATGCTGCCGCGGATGCCCTGCATGACCTCGTCGCGGTAAAGGCCCGCCTGCACATAACCCGGTTTAAGATCGAACACGCTGCCTTTGACGGCATTGCGGAAATCGTCGTTGAATACCGCAAACCCTTTCCCGCGCTGGTCGCCTTTTTCCGTTTTGGCGATCGGGGTCGCGCCGGCGGCCCACGGTTCGCCGTAGATAAAGATGTTGGGGTTTATGGCGCGCAAGCGCTTCACCGCCAGCGTAATGGTTTCAAGGTCAATCAGGCCCATCAGGTCAAACCGGAACCCGTCTATCCTGTATTCCGAAACCCAATATTCAAGACTGTCGAGCAGGAACTTGCGGCCCATGCGGGATTCGGAACGGAATTCATTGCCGCAGCCGGACCCGTCCCAGTAAGAACCGTCGTCTTTCGTCCTGTAATAGTAGTCCTCGGCCAGCGCGTTAAACCCGTAAGCCACAGCCGGATTGCCCTCCGCCGTGTGATTATACACCACGTCCAGCACAACCTTGATGCCTTTTTTATGGAGCGCGTCAACCAGCTGTTTAAGCTCCCTTACGCGGGACTCGTCGTCAGTGCGGGTAGCGTACCAGCCGTCCGGCGAATTGAAATGAACCGGCATATAGCCCCAGTTGTAGGTTTCGGATGATTCGTCGTTCTCGAAATCCTGCACCGGCATGATATGCGCCACGTTAACCCCCAGCTCGACCAGATGATCCAGCCCGGTCGCAAGCGCGGGGTTTTTTGCGTAACGGGTGCCGCTTTCGGCAAGCCCCCGATATTTGCCTTTATATTTAACGCCTGAAGCGGGATCAATCGTCATGTCCCGCAGATGAAGCTCATAAACGATATTCTCGGAATTATCGAAATCCGGGCCGGCGGCGACCGGCGTTTTGTCGTCTATGATCAGGCTCCAGCCGTTATGCGCGGTATTGGATCTGGAATACGGGTCCAGCCCGTCAACGGTAATACCCCCGCGCGTGACGCGCAGCTGATAATATCTGCCCCGGATATCCTCGCTTATGCGAGCCTGCCACAGGCCGTGCTCCAGCGCCGACATCGGGATTTCCTGCACGGCCGTGCCTGAAGAAATATCCCTGGCAAGCAATACCGTCACCGCGGAAGCCGCCGGAGAAAACACGCGTATCGCAAACGCGCCGTTTTCCTTCACAACGCCCAGTCGCGCGTCGCTGTAAAAATACTCGGAGTCAAGCAGCCGGCCGGGCACGAGCGCCCGGGTGCCCAGCCCCTCCACCGAGACCGAGCACCGGCCCTGTCTGGCAAGCTCAAACAAAGAAGCGCCGGTCCCGCGTTTTTTTACGGTGAGCGTCACCACTCTGCCGCGCTCTCCTTTCGGAGAAAATTCAAAGCTGGTTATATCAACAGGACCGTCGTCCGCGGCAATGGAAATAGGATGCGTGGCAAAATATTTCCACTCCAGACTGCTGCTGAACACCACCCGGATCTGTTCGGGCGTGTCCAGAAAAGCGGTCCTGATTTCGGGTACGATTTCCGGCGGATTGGTGTACACTCCGGGTTCCCCCTCGAAAATATACACTTCGGCGGCCATATCCGGCTGATAATACCGGTCCGGCCCGTCTTTGTCTATCCAGTCGCCCACACGCGGCAGGAAACCGATTTTTTTGCCGTGCAGCCCGTATTCTTCCGTTTCCAGCCCGAACAGCAGCCCGAACTCGTCGCGGCCAACGGCGGACAGGTCAAACCCGGCGCCGGAATCAGTCGCGTTCCACGCCCACAGCTTCCAGTTGTCATAATCGGCGGCATGCCGGTTATAATGGATTTTTATATTTTTCGCCTGCGCGGATGCGCCGCTGAAAAAACACAGCGCGGCCAGCAGAATGTATATAGTCCGCCTCATTGCCCCATAACCCCGCAATCCGCCGACGTTCCCTTAAATGCTTCCCGGGCCGGGGAGGCCAACCGCCTCCCCGGCCCGGATTGAAATGTTATTTGGAAGGCGCAGCCTGCTCCGGTTCCGCCGCGGATTCCTCGGACGAGCCCTGCCCATCATCCACATCGGGTGTCGCGGGATAAGCCGTTTTCGCGTCGCTGAAATCCATCAGTTCGATTTCGAAAGTAAGCGCGGCTCCGCCCGGAATGTCCGGCGGCATGCCCATGTCGCCATAAGCCGTATCGGACGGGCAGGCCAGTTTCGCCTTGCCGCCTTTCTTGATTTTCGTCACTCCGATAGTCCAGCACGGCACCACGCGGTCGAGCGGGATCTTGGCCGGCTCGTCGCCTTTGGTGATGTCTTCAAACACAGTTCCGTCGCGCAGGGTGCCTTTGTATTTCACCGTGGCGACATCATGCTCGGACGGCGACGCGCCTGTCCCTTCCGCCAGCGCAACATAAATCACGCCGGACGACAGCTCGACCGCGCCTTTCTCGGCTTTCACCTTCGCAAGGTACGCGGCCGATTTGCTCTTCTCGATTTTCGACGCGGCCATAATCCTGTCGCGGTTCAGCTTCTCAAGTTCGTTCATGTATTTGGAAGGATCCGCTTTTTCTTTCTTGCCGGTCGCCGCATCATGAAAACCCGACACCACGGTCTTGTATTCAGAGGGAGTAAGCGCAAACGTCCTGACGCTGCGGCCCATCATAAAACCCAACGAATAAAACGCCTTATCCGTATCGGTCTTGAGTTCCTGCGCGAATACGCCGCAACTCATAAGCGTCGCGGCGACAACCGCCAGCACTGTCTTTTTCATTGTTTCTCCGTTACCCGTCTGCGGCCGCCGCGCCGTAGGAAGCCGCAGGTCCCGCCGCAAGCCGGGGAATTTAATTTAACTGCACAAAACTATTTACCGCCGAAATAATCCTGTATGGCGGACTGGATTCTCAGGGCGGTTTTCTCCGCCGCCGATTCCACCGACCGGGCGGACGCCGTGTCCAGATCCGTCGCCGCCTGTTTATCCGCCACATCAAACTGCAGAAACACTTTTCCGGTCGCCGCTTCCGCCAGAGCTACGGTAACCGTATTCTGCGCCCATTTCCACGGGCCGGCATCGTCTTTCCTCAGCTGGCCCGACACAACCGACGCGGAAACCAGTATATCCTGATCCGCGCCCGGCTCGCCCGCTTTGGCGGTAAAACCCATCGAATTCAAAGCCTTGATAATGCCGGTTTCGATCTGCTGCCCGCTCGCGCCTTTGACCGTTACCGTTATATTCAGATCCGCAATCGCTTTCTTATAGGCCGCCAGCTGCTCGTTCGCGCTGTCGGACACGGTTGCGCCGGACCCGGCGATTATCCGCAAATCAGCGTTCAGCCCGTCACGCGTTTTAAGCAGCGCCAGCACATTGGCCGCGGCTTTGGCTTTAGCGAATTTTTCCTTCGCCGAATCAAAAGAACTTTCCCAGCCGGCAAGCTCCATATCGAGTTCCGAAAGCTTCTGTCTGAAAGACGAAGCCGCTTTCGCCCGGTCAAGCGCCGCGAGCGCGTAAAACTGCCGGGTTTGCGGATCCTGCCAGTTCTGCACTATTTCCACGCCCTCCAGCACTTTCTGGGAGGAAGTCCGCACGCTCTCGGCCGCGTCCTGAGCGGAATCGGTTTGCGTGCTGCCGCCCGACAAACGGGTTGACTCGCTGGCCGAGATCTCGCTCGTCACGCTCACCAGCGCCGAAAAAATCTGCGCGATCTGCCCTCTGGCTCGGTCGGACGCGCTGGCCGCGTCGTCGCCCAGCCCCACGCCCAGCATATAGGTTTCACGCGGATACCGCACACTGTCGCCGGACACCCAGTCCGGCCTCTTTGAACCGCCCGCCACAACGGTTTTGGACCCGGCGCAACCCGCCACGACAGCCAGCGCCACGGCAAACAGCAGTAATTTTTTCATAACTCTCCCCTATCGCGCGGTGCGCCGGTGCACGAAAGTTTTATGCCCGGCCTCCACCTTTATATCCTTTATAACGTCGCTGTACGCCACACCGCCGGCGGTTGTAAAACTGACATGCAGGTTATGCACGCCCGCGGGCAGCGCGATCCGCGCGACGCGAATTTCGTCCGGCACGGTGGCCCAGGTGCGGGTATCGGCCACTTCTGTGGCGGCGGATACGGCCGACGCGGCGATCTTCGCGAGCAGCCCCAGCCCGCTGCCGCCCTTGTCCTCGGCTGATTTGCTGATCGCGTTTGTCGTCACATACTTGAAAATCGCCCGCGCGCTCGCGCGCAGCGCGGCGCCCGGCAGCGACCGCTTGAATTCCTGTTTGACAAGCGCGCCCACATTTTCAGCCTGAACGGTCGGCCAGGTCGCGCTTTCCACAAAAACTTCCGACCCGGTTATAGCATAATCCACCCGCCGCAGTTCCGGCAGCGCCACGGTAACGGCGTTCGTATACACTCCGGCGCGCAAAGCGTTGGCGAACCGCGCGGACTCCTCGTCGGATTTGGGCGAGGAGTTGATCGCCACCAGCGCGTCGTTCCACGCCACCTGAATGGTTTTCGAAACCAGCACGGGCGCCTTGCCGTTATAATGCAGAAAAATCACTTCGCCCCAGCCGGGGGTGGAAACCGCGGCCCCGAAGTCCGGCGGAACCATTCCGAAATCCTTTTTATATACGCCGTACGCCTTTGCCGCGGCGGCGAACGAAATCCGCGCGTCGTCCGTTTTACCTTCGTCTTCGTACATCAGCCCGCCGAGATATTCGGCGAACGCGTCGTCCTTGTAACCGGCCGCGCCGGAATCGCCCAGCGTGCGTAAAAACAGATTCTGCTTGCGCACCTCCACCAGCGCGCCCTCCATATCGCCGCGGCAGGCGTAATTGAGCGCGCGGAAAGTATGCAGCAGCACCTTGTCAAACGGATGCCCGGCGTAAGGAAGCGTGTTATCGTTGATCATAAGCGTGCCGAGCGTCCGGCTGACGCTTTTGGTGTAAAGCTCGTCGTACCGCAGTTCGGCCTGATCAAACACCCTGTCGCTTTCCTCATACCGGCCCGCGTCATGCAGCGCCATGCCCAGATCAAGGTAATAGAGCAGGCTGTTTTTGCTTCCGTATTCGGATGCTTTCTCCGACTCGATCGTTTTAACCGCGGCGGCGAAATCGCCCCTGTCCATATCCGTGTAGAGCGATTTCTTGTAAGACAGCGACGGCCCGGCGCACCCGCCGGCGGCGAGCACTACCGCCGCCGACAGGATAAGCCGGGCCGCCGTCTTCATTTCGCGCATACCCGTTTAACCGAGCGTTAAAGCCCCATTGACGAACGGCTGACGTATTTCTTGATTTTCTTCTCGCCGTTCCACACGATCCTGTTCGACTGTATATCGATGAGCTTGAGGTTGGTCTGGTAATAGACTATCTTTTTACCGCCTTCCTGATCCTCGATGGAATTGATGACCCCGGTCAGCATGAAATCCGCGCCGGTTTCCTGGCCCTGCGCCTTGCGGGTGTCGTCGGTGGCGTTGGTATCCTGCTCGACGCGCTCCCCGCGGACCTGGCCCTGCTCGGCGGAACTCGCCACAAAATCCACCTTGCCGGAGTTGATGAGCGAACGCTGCAGGTTCTCCACGAACGTGTCCGTGTTGATGTGCTCGCTGCTCTGATTGCTGACCGCGCCCACTTTGACGACCGGCGGCCGCCTGAGCGCGGCCTGCGCGTTGCCGTACCACGGGCGCGACAGCGAATCGGCGATCATTTCATCGGCGACCAGCCGGGAATCGGTGTCGTTCCAGCGGCCGCTGAGGTCTTTCACCTCGTCGGTGTCGAGCCGCTTGACACTGGTTCCGCAGGCCGCCGCGAACGGCAGCATGATGGCGATGCCAAGAAGTAATGTTTTTCTCATGGCGCCGCCTTAGTGCTTGGCTTCTTCGGCCGAAAGTTCGTCGAAAGATTTTGCCGCGTTCGCGCGCACGAAATCGCGCACTTTGGCGTCAAGCTCCTTCGCGTCTGACAGGGTCTGCTGCACGGCAGCCATGTCCAGTTTGGCAAGCGAATAAATGGTGTTGCTGGCGGGCTCCATGTAATGGTCCACAATCACCGCGCCCTGAAGCGTGAATTTGGTGAACCCCTTGAGCGTAACCGAAATATCCTGCTCCTCGCTCGATTTGTCCATCGTGCCGGCCGTCGTGGAAGCCATATAATCCTTGTTAAGAACCGCCACATAGTTGTCAAGCGATTTCGCTATTTCAGCCCGGGCCCGCTGATCGGCCGACTGAATGGCGAGCGCGCGGTTCTGCACGCCGGACACCATGCCCACTCCGTAAAAAACTTTTTTTCCGTCCACATCGCCGAAAGCGCCGGAACCTTTGTTCACCCACTCAGGAGCGTTCGGCACCATCGGGGCCGACTCCACGACTTTTTTCCCCCCGCACCCCACAGCAAACACAGAAAGCATCAAGGCAACAACCGGAACAAGTACTTTTTTCATGTTTCTCTCCCGTCGTATCAATTGCACATCCCACTGCTATTATATTTTTGCATAGTCGGCGGGCCTTGTCAATAATCGGGCGCGGCCCGGCGGCTTTAAATTTCCCTGCAAAAAAGCCAGAATATGATCATGCCGCATCCCGCGCTCAAACGTCCGCACAAACACCGGTCAACGGAGGTGTATTACTATGAGGCTCCGCCGCCCCCTCCGCCGCCGTCCCGGCTCAAAAGACTGGCGAACCTGCCCGCCGCGCGGCGCGATACGCTCCAGCGGGTTCCGTTTTACCTGTTTGTCGCCCTGGTTCCGCTTTTCCTGCCTCAGTATCTGCGCCGCAATGCCGACCCGGCGTTCATGGCCGGCCCTACGGTGCTGCGGGCCGGCCAGACGCTGGCTATCCGCGCCGATAAAGCCGACAACCGGCACACCTATTATTTCTCGCTTGACGGCGCCAACTACGGCACGTTTCAGCCCGACGACACCGGCCTGCCGCGCGGACTTCTGCCCCTGAAACTGGAAACCCGGCCCGGCCTGCACACGCTCGCCGTCCGCCAGCATCTTTACAACAAAACCGTATTCGCCACCAGCGTGTTCGTGAAAAGCGGCGTAACCGGCGCCATCAGGCTGCGGCTGCCCAAAGCCAGGCGGAAAAAAATCCTGGGCAAAACGGCTGAATTGCGCGCGGCGAAAAAAGCGTTCGGCGCGGCGTTTGACGATAAAACCAAACGGCAGCTGTGGCGCGGAACTTTTATTCTGCCCGTGCCGGGCCGGTTCAGTTCGCCGCACGGGCAGCTGCGCCTGCTGCCCAACGGGAAAAAAACCTTTCACCGGGGACAGGATATCGCCACGCCGGTGGGCACGCCGGTTCTGGCCGCCAACACCGGGCTGGTAACGCTCGCCGCCAGATATCCGCTTCAGGGCAATCTCGTGGTGCTGGCGCACGGCCAGGAGGTTTACAGCTTGTACGAACACCTCGACACCATTCTTGTTGAGGAAGGAACGCTTCTGCAAAAAGGCCGGCAGCTCGGCACTTCTGGAAACACCGGCTATTCAACCGGCCCGCACCTGCACTGGGGAATTATGGCAAGAGGCGTGCTCGTGGACCCGGTTCAGTGGCTCAGCAAAGAATTTTAAGCGCGCCGGCTTCTACGGCAATGGCCAGTTCCGGGCCGCAGGCCCGGCTTTCCCCGTCAAGATGATAGGAAATGGGGCCGGCGCTTTTTATCGTGAGCGTTGTGACGCTGCGGGCGCACACCGCGTCGCAAGCGCCCAGCCGCCCGGAGAACAGCCGCATCACCGCGCCCGGCACCCGCCACAAAGGCATGTGCCGGATGCAGACCAGTTCCAGAACCCCGTCGGAAAGGTCGGCATGGCCGGCGATAGCCGCCCCGCTGCCGTATTCGCGGCCGTTGGCGACGGCAATAGTATAGGGCTTTATCACAAAAGAAAACCCGTCGCCGGAAACAACATATTCGCCGGGCGCGTAGCTTAGAAACTCGCGCGCGCCCAGCACGAAATATTTCAGCATGCCGCGCCGGCCCGTCTCGCCCGACTGATTGAAAGACCCGCCTATCCGCTCGTCCACTCCGATCCCGGCTATGTTGGCGAAATACTCGCCGTTGGCGCGGCCCAGATCAATGACGGAAACCGCGCCGTCCAGAATTTTCCGCGCGGCGGCCCGGCAATCCAGCGACAGCCCCAGCGAACGCGCCAGCCCGTTGCCCGAACCCAGCGCGACAATGCCAAGCGTGGTGTTTGTATGCGCGAGCGACTGAACCACCTCGTTAATCGTCCCGTCGCCGCCCGCGGCGACCACCACGTCAACCCCCTGCCGCACGGCGTCGGCGGCCAGCCTGCGCGCGTCGCCGCGCGCGTCGGAATAATGCAGCCCGGTTCCCGCCGGGAAAAGCTCCCGCACCAGCTCCGGCAAAGCGCACTGCGCCGTGCGGCTGCCGGAATTGGGATTGACTATAAAACGGTAACGTGTGTTTTCCATATAACGCGCGGCTCCCGCGCAGCAACATTCTACAAAATATACCCGCGCGTGCCGCACGCGGCACGCTGCCTGAGCGGACGTTTTTCATTATTTTGTATACTTGTAATCCTATGAAAGGAAAAGACATCCGCTCAGGTTTCACCGATTTTTTCAAGCGCAAAAACCACCCGGTACTGCCGTCCAGCCCGCTGATACCGCATGGCGACCCGTCCCTGCTGTTCACCTCCGCCGGCATGGTGCCGCTCAAGCCCTATTTTCTTGGCCTGAAAAAGGAACTCGCCCGCGCGGCCAGCGTGCAGAAATGTTTCCGCACGACCGACATTGAGCGGGTGGGCACCACGATCCGCCACCTGACGTTTTTTGAAATGCTGGGCAATTTTTCGTTCGGCGATTACTTCAAAGAGGACGCCATCGCCTACGCGTGGGAATTCCTCACCAAAGACATGGGCCTGCCCGGCGACCGGCTCTATGTGACCGTATTCGACGGCAAAAGCGCGCCGAAAGACGAAGAAGCCGAAAATATCTGGAAAAAAGTCATTCCGGCCAGCCTGCATGCCGGGCGCATAAAATTTCTCGGCGACAAGGACAATTTCTGGACAATGGGCCCCACCGGCCCCTGCGGGCCCTGCTCGGAAATCTATTACGATTTCGGGCCGGACATGTCGCCCCACGAAAACTGCCAGGGCGTCGGCTGCGACTGCGACCGGTTTGTGGAAATCTGGAATCTGGTGTTCACCCAGTTCGACCGCAAGGAAGACGGTTCGCTCGCCCTGCTGCCGCGCAGGAATATTGACACCGGCATGGGCCTGGAACGCCTGACCACGGTAATGCAGGGCAAACGTTCGCCGTTCGCGACCGATCTGTTCGCCCCGATTTCCGACTACGCCGCCAGTATCCTCAACACCAGCCCCGACCGGGACGACGTTTCCCGGCTGGCCATGCGCGTGACGGCCGATCACTCCCGCGCGGCCTCTTTCCTTATCGCCGAAGGCATCACCCCGTCCAACGAGGGCCGGGGCTATGTGCTGCGCCGTATTATCCGCAGAACAGTGCGCTACGGCAAACTGCTGGGCCGGCAGGATCCGTTCATGCACGAACTGGTAAAACCGGTGGATGAGCTGTTCGGGGGAATTTACCCGGAAATCCGCAAAAACGCCGCCTATGCG
The DNA here is from genome assembly GCA_028700325.1 of Elusimicrobiaceae bacterium. NCBI lineage: Bacteria > Pseudomonadati > Elusimicrobiota > Elusimicrobia > Elusimicrobiales > Elusimicrobiaceae > Elusimicrobiaceae bacterium. The sequence goes on from JAQVSV010000027.1 coordinate 22,085, forward strand.
GCGGAAACGATCAGGGCCGAAGAAGAACGTTTCATGGAAACCCTGGAGAGCGGAGAACGCCGGCTGACGGAACTGCTGGAAAAATATCCCGGCGAAATACCCGGAGAAGAGGCGTTCAACCTGTACGAGACCTACGGGTTTCCGCTTGAACTGACGGTGGAAATAGCCCAGTCAAAAGGCCGCCGGTGTGACAGAACCGGGTTTGAAACGGCGCGCGCCAAAGCGCAGGAACTGGCTAAATCCGGCTGGAAGGGTTCCGGCTCCGGGGAGTCGTTCTCGCTTCAGTCCGCGGAAGAAAAATTCAGGGAAACTCCGTTCACCGGGTATTACGGCGCGCTGCGCGCCAATGTCAGCCTGTCCGGGCTTTTGGACACAACCGGCAAACCGGTTGAACTGCTCGCGGCAGGGGAATGCGGCTATGCCGTGCTGGACACGACGCCCTTCTACGCCGAATCAGGCGGCCAGGTGGGCGACACAGGCTTTCTTTTCGACGCGGCCGGCAAACTCGCCGCCCGGATTGTTGATACCCGCAAACCTATCGGAAAGGTTATCTATCATCATATAGAAACCGTGAAAGCGCTTAAATCCGGCTCGGCGGTTATCGCCGAAGTCAACCGGACAAACCGCACCGCCATAGCCGCCAATCACACGGCGGTGCACGTTGTGAACGCGGCGCTGAGGCAGGTGTTCGGCAAATCGGTGCATCAGGCGGGCTCTTATGTCAGCGCGCAGCGGTTCCGGTTCGATTACACCATCAACCGCGCGCCGTCGCGCGAAGAAATGGCGCAGGTGGAAGCCGTCGCCAACAACGCCATAGCGATGGACTACAGCATCTATAAGGACGAACGGCCTTTGAGCGACGCGGAACTGCTCGGCGCGGTAACGCTGGTTGGCGAAAAATACTCCGATCCGGCCCGGTTCATCCTTATCAACGAGGAAGGCTGGGACGACGCGCCCCACCACTACAGCCTCGAATTGTGCGGCGGCACCCACGCCGACCGCACCAGCCAGCTTATAACCCTGAAAATCATTAAAGACTCGGCGCTTTCCTCCGGCGTGCGCCGCATAGAAGGTGTAGCGGGCCCGGCGGCGGTGGAACATTTCCGCCGGATCGCGGAAACAGCGGAAAAAACCGCGCGGGCGCTGCTGGTCGGGCCCGAAGAGCTGGACGCACGCGTTGAACAGCTTGTCGCGCGGGAAAAAGAGCAGCGCGCGGAAATCGCGCGCCTCAAGCACAAACTGGCAGCCGGACAGAGCGACTGCGCCAGCCGCGAATTTACGGTAACCGGCGGCCTGAAACTGGTCTGGAGCAATATCACGGAAGCTGACGCCGACTCGCTGCGCGCCGTGGCCGACAGACTGCGCACGGCCTCCTCCGCCACCATAGCTTTCGTAACAGCGCCCGGCGAGGGCAGGTACGCGTTCGCACTGGGCCTGAGCGACGACCTCAAGGGCCGGCTCGACGCGGGCAAACTCGTGCGGAAATGGGGCGCGCTCGTAGGCGCGCGCGGAGGCGGCCGCAACGATTTCGCGCAAGGCGGCGGCGAGAACCCTGACAATCTGGCGGCATACGCGCTGAAACTGGCCGAACTGGCCGGGGAACGGAATTAACCGGATATACACCGTCGCGGCCAAAAATACGGCGCCATACGGCACGTTTTTTTGTTATAATATTCTTTGTGATATCTTGCAATGCGCCCGTAGTGAAAAGGATATCACGGAAGCCTCCGGAGCTTCAGGTACAGGTTCAATTCCTGTCGGGCGCACCAGTTTTTTGTCCGGTGCAACACTTTGCACATGGTTGGGTGGCTGAGTGGCCAAAAGCAACGGTCTGTAAAACCGTCGGGTTCTGCCCTTCGTAGGTTCGAATCCTACCCCAACCACCATTTAAAAAGCCCCCTTTTTGCAGGGGGCTTTTTGCATTATCAGAAAAACAGTGCCGGATGCCATCCAAAATTCGGAGTCACTTTAAATTCACGGTGTTTCTGCATGAAGTCAAGGCAGGAAATCCCGGCTTGAGGCTTGAATCGGG
>JAQVSV010000028.1 GCA_028700325.1 Elusimicrobiaceae bacterium
CGGTGCGCCAGATCGTGTGGCCGCTGATTGCTTTTTCGGTATTGATCATGGGGCTGCTGTTATGGGTCAATAACTGGGTCAGTCCCACGGGGTTCGCCAAATTCCAGAATTCCCAGCACATGATGGCCGAAAGCATTACCCGCCTGAGACTGGAACCCAAAACTTTTCTCAATATCGGCGACTGGCGGCTTTATTCGGAGGCCGTGGACAACCAGCGCGGCCGGCTTGAGGATGTGCATCTGTTCCGCAGCCCGGCGGGCGGCGCCATACGCGACAGCGTACGCGTGAGCGCGCCGGCCGGGCGGTACCGGGTTTATCCCGGCAAGGGGTTTGAGCTTACTCTTAAAAACGGCGAATTCCAGCGGGTGGACCCTAAAGACCCGCGGCGCGTGGTGCTGGCAAAATTCCAATCCTACCGGGTTTTCATTCCGTTCGGCGTGCCTTTTAAAAAACGCACCGATATCTCCCTGACGGAAATGGCGACCCCGGATATAATAGCCGCCGCGCTTTACAGCGGCTCGCTTGTACCGATCCGGCGCGCCGAATATAAAATAGAGGCGGCTACCCGGATGGCCGTCGCGCTCGCGCCGGTGATATTTTTCTATCTCAGCTGCCCGTTCGGCGTTTCTTTGAGCAGAACCGGCCGGGCGATGGGCATGGTTCTCAGCATTGTGATACTGTTCCTGTTTTACGGGCTTATGGCGGTTGGCATAAGTCTGGGCAAAAAACTGCTCTGGCTGGCCTGGTGGGGGCCGTTTCTGCCCGATGCGGCCGGCCTGTTTCTGGCCGGCTGGCTGTGGCGAAGGCGGCTGCGCTGAACATGATTTTCTACCGTTATATCGCGCGCAAGTTCTGGCCTCCGTTCCTGTTCGGAATGGGCATTTTTGCCGTGCTGGTGTTTCTGGCGGATATGTTTGAAAAGCTCAAGTACATGACCGATTCTCCGGCGGGATTTAAGGTTATCGCGCAATATTTCGCTCTTATCATCCCGTTCTGGACTCTGGTGGTCGTGCCGGTGGCGGTGTTGCTGGCGGCGCTGTTCGTGGTGTCGGGGCTTATCAGGAGCGGCGAATGGGTGGCTGCGTCCGCGAGCGGGTACAGCCCGCGCCAGATTGTGGCGCCGGTCCTGTTTTGCGCCGTGCTGGTGTCCGCTGTAAATGCGGGACTGGGCGAGTTCGTGTCGCCGCGTCTGCATGCCCGGAGCGAACGCATTCTGCAACGTGATATACGGGGTAAAGCCGACTGGGGTCGCCCGGTAAGCGACAATGTCGTGCTGCGGGCAGGAGAAGGCGTAATGCTTTATATCGCGAGGTTTACCCCGTCCGAAGGGCTGATGTCCCGCCCGGTAGTCAACATTTTCGCGCGCGGCAAGGCGGCCGTGCAGATTGACGCGGAATCGGCGGAGTGGGACCGGCACGCCAGGCGCTGGATTTTTAAAAAGGGCATACAGCGCGAAATATCGGACGCGGGCACCCTCTCCGAGCGGCCGTTCGACAGCTTTGTGTCGTCCATAGACATTGCGCCGCGCGATATCGTGATTGAAAAAGTCTGGCCGGAGGATCTCACCGTGCGGGATATCCGCCGGCGGATCGGGAGTCTGCAGAAAACCGGTGCGCCCGACCACCGCGAGCGCACTTATCTGCAGGTAAAATTTGCCGCGCCGTTCGCTTCGGTGATAATCTGCCTGCTGGGCATACCGTTCGGCGTGGTGGTTAAAAAAGGCGGCAAGCTGGTTCATTTCGCGACCGCAATGTGCATCACGTTTGTGTTCTGGTGGGTGCTTTCCATGTGCCAGTCGGCCGGGGAAGCGGGCATGGTGCCGCCGTATGTCGCCGCCTGGGCGCCTGTTGCCGTGTTTGGCGCGCTGGCTTTGTTCGGCATGAAAAAAGCCGGGCTTTGAGGTACAGGCGCGGCGCAAATCGCAAGCGGCTCCCGCAAGGGAGCCGCTTTTCGTTTAAAGGCGGTACGCTGTCAATTTCCGAGAATGCGGTTTACTTCGTATACCAGCTCGTCATGATCGAATGGTTTGTAGAGGATCCCGTCCACATTCAGATGCGATAATTCATCGTTTATCGGCTTCTGGTTCAGCGCTGTTACCACGAGAATTTTCAGGCCCGGATATTTCGTTTTCAGGCCGGAAATGATGTCGAGGCCGCTGGTGCCGGGCATCAGAATATCCAGCAGCAGCAGATCGGTTTTGGAAGTTTCCAGCAGTTTTACCGCGTCGTCCGCCGTGCTGCCTTCACCCGACAGGGCGAAGTTTTCCCGCGACAGAATATTCTTCACCGTTTCCCTGAATACCGGTGAATCGTCTATAAGCATTATGTTATTCATAAGATATGAATTTTATTCCAGTATTTTTTCGATGGCTTCCAGCAGTTCGTCCGGTTCGAAAGGTTTGTACACAATGCCTTTCGCGCCAAGATCGCGCGCTTCCAGGTTCACCGCTTCCTGATTGATCGCGGTAAGCATCAGCACTTTGGCGGTAGGGTTGACTCCGACAAGTTCTTTCAGTATGTCCAGTCCCGATTCGCCCGGAAGCAGTATATCCAGCAGAACCAGCTCCGGCGATTCCTTCTTGAACTGTTCCAGCGCGTCGGCGGCGTTGCCCGCTTCCACTGCCAGATATTTACCGTTGCGTTCCAGCACGTTGCGGATAGTGCTGCGCAGGATAGGCGAATCGTCCACGATGAGTACTTTGTGCTTTTCCATGTTCACTGTCCTCGCTTTGGGTTTTATTTCGGTCAACCCGTTAAAAAATGTGCCAGGCTTTTTCATCCCAGGTCGGGGATTTTTTTATTTTGGCGATCAGCTGCTTGAAAGAATCCGTGCTGAAGATGATCACCATCTCGCCGCTCATGGTCATATGTCCGGACTCCAGCCTCATTTCACTGCTTAACAGCAGATCCGCCGTCTGGTCCACCCGGCCGGCCGCTTCCTTTAGCATGGCGGCCCGCGTGCCTACCATGACCCGCGGCGCGCGCGGCAGGATTTTCATACCGATCGTGTTGGCGAACACGTTTAAAAAGGTGTTGGCCAGAATGTTCGATACTTCCGCCACGGTCAGCGTCTGCAGGGAGGACAGTTCTTCCGACCGGGCATCCTGATCGGTGATGTAATGAGTGAGATTAAGCATGCTCTCCTGATTGAATACGCACATGATCGAGAGCGGAGTCTCGCCGCTGAAGCTGAGCTCGCCGCAGTAGCGGGCGGGTTCTCTGGCGGGGAACTTGGACATCGCGTCGTTATATGGGGCGAACTTGAATTCATGCGGGAAAATGTTCCATTCTCTGCGCGACAGCCGCGACAATGCGGTCAGGCTGTGCATCATGCCTGTTTCGGCCACGTCCTGAAACACTGACATCTCTTCTTTTGTTATGTTATTTTGCATGTTGTAACCGCTTTTCCCCGGAAACTTTTCGCTGCATATTCCCGTAATTTCGGCGCCAGCTCAATGCTTTCCCAGGGCAGGCCTGCCGTGTTCGCGCCGAAATGCCCGTAGGCCGCAGTCGCGCGATAGACCGGCCGGCGCAGGCCGAGCTTTTTGATTATGCCCTGCGGTGTGAAATCGAAAAAATTCCGCACCGAAGTTACCAGCTGGTCCGGGCCGATCAGGCCGGTGCCGTGCGTGTCCACATACAGCCCTACCGGCTCCGCCACGCCGATCGCGTAAGCGATCTCGACCGTGCATTCCGCCGCCAGCCCGGCCGCCACTATGTTTTTCGCGGCCAGCCGCGCCATATAGGCGCCCGAACGGTCCACTTTCGTCGGGTCTTTGCCGGAAAACGCGCCGCCCCCGTGCGGGGCGCGGCCCCCGTAGGTGTCCACGATGATTTTGCGGCCCGTCATGCCGGTGTCGGACTGCGGCCCGCCGATAACGAATTTCCCGGTCGGATTGATGAAAATTTCAGTGCGTTCATCCAGCATTCTGGGGTTAAGCGAAGGGCGGATCACCGCTTCGGTTATTTCCCGGCGCGCTTTTGCCGAAAGCCGTTTTCCGCTCGAATCAAGCACCGATTCCGAATGCTGCGCTGAAACCACCACATTTGAAATCCGCAGCGGCCGTCCGTTCAGATACTCGACTGTAACCTGCGCCTTGCCGTCCGGCCCGAGGTAAGGCAGTATGTTTTGCTTGCGCACTTCGGCCAGCCGGCCCGTCAGCCGATGCGCCAGCGCGATCGGAAGCGGCATCAGTTCCTCCGTTTCCCGGCAGGCGTAGCCCACCATCAGGCCCTGATCTCCGGCGCCGCCCGCATTGACGCCTTGCGCTATGTCCGGGCTCTGCCGGCCTATCGTGCAGATGACGGCGCAGGTGTCGCATGAAAAACCGCGGCTGATGTCGGTATAGCCTATGTCGCGCAGCACGCCGCGCGCAAGCGCGTCGGCGTCAACGACAGCGCGCGAGGTCGTTTCACCGCCGATCACCACCAGCCCGCGCGTTATATAGGTTTCACAGGCTACTCGTCCGTTCGGGTCCTGCCGGAGGATCTCGTCCAGAAACGCATCGGAGATCTGGTCGCACACCTTGTCGGGGTGACCTTCCGTCACGGATTCCGAGCTGGCGAAAAAATGCCCTCTTCTATCCATAGCAATATGGTAATAAATAAGTAAAGGAAAGTATAGAACCTGCTGCGGGCCTGAAAAAGCCCGCCCGGCGCCGGGCGGGCTTTTTCATTGAAAATAGTCCGGGCCTAGCCGGTGATGAATTTCGTGACCGGTTTTTCCGCGAAATCCAGCAGCGCTTCGGTGGACGCTTTTGCGGGCGACTCCGCGTACAGCCTCAGCAGCGGTTCCGTGCCGGACGGGCGCAGCAGTACCCAGCTGCCGTCCGCCAGGGTTATTTTCAGCCCGTCTTTCACCGTGGTTTCTGCTATGGGCTGCCCGCAGATTTTTTTCGGCAGTTTTTTGGCGATCTTTTCCGCAAAAACCACCTTGTCCGCAACGGGTGTTTTGAGCGGAAAATCGCGCCGCAGGAAAACCGATTTGCCGTATTTCTTCTCCAGATCCGCAAGCAGAACCGACAGCGGTTTGCCGGTTTCCTGGAGCATCTGGATGAAAAGCAGCGCGGACATGACCCCGTCGCGGTCGGCGAAAGCGCCTTTCCAGGCGTACCCGCCCGATTCCTCCGCGCCCGCCAGCACGTCTTCCGCAAGCATTTTTTCCGCCGCGTATTTAAACCCGACCGGCACTTCCTCGAACGGCAGTTTGTACGCCTGAGCCACGCGTTTTGACAGATAGCCGAGCGAAACCGCCTGCACTATTTTCCCTTTCTTTTTCTGCCGGCCCGCCAGATATTCTAGCATCAGCGCGAACGCCTGGCAGGGGGTGAGATAGCGGCCCGTGTCGTCTATCACGCCCAGCCGGTCGCCGTCGCCGTCAAGCGCCAGCCCGGCGGCGGCTTTGTTTTCCTTGACGGCTTTTTTCAGATCCGCCAGATTTTTGTCAACGGGTTCCGGCGCAACGCCGCCGAACAGCGGGTCATGCCCGGCATGCAGCGTGACCAGTTTTTTTGACGGAATCAGCTCTTCCAGTATTCCCGCCGCGCTGCCGTGCATATAATCGGCCACGACCGGTATTTTCATGCTGGCGGAGAGTTTTTTCACGTCAAAACGGCTCCGCACGTAGCTGACATAGGGTTTGAGGCCGTTGACTGCCGGCAAGGACTCGGCCTTGACCGGGGCCGGCGGGTTCTTGCCGGCCATCCGCTCGATGCCGCCGGTAAGCGCGTCAGGCGCGCTGCGGCCCTCCACCTTTATCTTGACGCCGTTGTAATGCGCAGCGTTGTGGCTGGCTGTCACCATCACGGCCAGATCGTACTCCTTAAGCGTAAGCAGGCTGGCGGCGGGCGTGGGCACAGGCCGGTCCGACAGCGCGACCCCTATGCGGTTGGCCCGGAGGATATGCGCTATTTCCGCCGCGAACAGGTCGGAATCGAACCGGCGGTCATAACCTATGAAAACGCGGTATTTTTCCGAGTCGGACGGACGCGGATTGTCTTCCCTGATATGATCCGCGATCGCCTGCGCGGCGATCCTCACGTTCTGGAAAGTGAAATCCCACGCGATAATGCCGCGCCAGCCGTCGGTCCCGAATTTGATCTCGTTGTTTGATGCCATTGTGTTTCTCCAGAATATTTAGGAAAACTGTTTTTTTCGCGCCGGGTTCAGCTTTTTGTCCGGCGTTAAGCCGCCGGCAGATATATTACCATAATTCCGGTTAACGGGGATAAACGAAGTTGTTGTCCGCGTTTTTGAGAAGGGGGGCGTTCCTGTCCTTGTCCGAAAGGGAAGGCGAGGCCATGCCCCAGTCAATCCCCACGGCGGGATCGTCGTACCGGAACCCCCGGTCATGCGCCGGAGAATATTCGGCGGTAACCTGATACATCACCTCGGCTGTTTCCGAATAGACGCAGAACCCGTGCCCGAACCCGGGCGGCACATAAAGCATATGGTGGTTTTCGTCGTCCAGTTCGCGGCCGACCCAGCACCCAAAAGTCGGCGAGCCTTTGCGGATATCAACCGCCACGTCCAGAATCCTGCCGCGCATGCATTTTACCAGCTTGCCCTGCGCCGCCGGATCTTTCTGAAAGTGCAGCCCGCGCAGAACCCCTTTGGCGGACCGCGAAAAATTCATCTGCACCAGCGGCTGCGGAATATGAGGCAGGAATTCGCTGGCTTTGTAAAGTTCCATGAACGCGCCGCGCCGGTCGCCGAAAACTTCTGGTTTTACGAGCAGCACTTCCGGCAGCCGCGTTTTCTCGAATTCAAACGGCATGGCCGGACTCCTTTGCCGCAGGTTCTTTGAGAATGCCGAGCAGGTATTGCCCGTAGCCTGTTTTTTCAAGCGGTCTGGCGAGCGCCTCGAGCCGGGCCGCGCTGATGTAGCCGTTGCGGTAGGCGATTTCCTCCACGCACGCTATTTTCAGGCCCTGCCGGTTTTCCACAATCCGCACGAAATCCGCCGCATCCAGCAGCGAGTCGTGCGTGCCGGTGTCGAGCCACGCGAACCCGCGGCCCATCAGTTTCACGTTTAATTTGCCCAGCCGGAGATATTCGTTGTTGAGCGCGGTTATTTCCAGCTCTCCGCGTTTGGACGGGTTGAGCCCGCGCGCCATGCGGGGCGCGTTTTTGTCGTAATGGTAAATGCCGGTAACTGCGTAGTTTGATTTCGGAACGGCGGGTTTTTCCTCGATTGAAATCACGCGCCCTTTGTCGTCGAATTCAGCCACGCCGTAGCGCTGCGGGTCGGATACATAATAACCGAACACGGTTGCGCCGTCGCTGGCGCGCGAGGTGTCCTGCAGCAGTTCCGGCAGGCCGTGCCCGAAAAAGATGTTGTCGCCGAGAATCAGCCAGACCGGGTCGTCCCCGATGAATTTCTCGCCGATCACCAGCGCTTCCGCTATGCCGCGCGGAGCCGACTGCTCGGCGTATTCAAATCTCAGGCCCCACTGTTCGCCGCTGCCGAGCAGTTTTTCAATGCGCGGCAGATCCTCCGGCGTGGAAATCACCAGTATTTCCCGCACGCCCGCGATCATGAGCGTGGCGAGCGGATAGTAGATCATCGGCTTGTCGTAAACCGGCAGCAGCTGCTTGATTGTGGATATGGTTACCGGGTGCAGGCGCGTGCCGGCTCCGCCCGCGAGAATGATTCCTTTTGTCATGAGAGCCTCACTTTTCAGCAGTAATTTTTTTAAGGAGCCACCACAGTGTCACCGCGGCGTTTTTTCCGTCAAATCTGTCAAGCCGGTTCATGGCGCGGACCCGCTCGCCCGCGGCTGCGCCGGCTCCGCAAAGCAGCAGTTCCTTCGCCCAGCTGCGCTGCACGGACGCCCTGCGCCGGTTAATCCGTTTCCGGACCGCGCCCGGCGCTCCGTCGGCATACAGCGCCGCGTAATACCCCGAGAGCATGGTGTCGAGGTTGCCGTAATGCCGGGCGATTTCCTCCTCGCTCGGGCGCGGCGGCCGCTGATGTTCGCACAGCACTTCATGAAGAAAGTAAAAGCCCGTCACTTCGCACATCCTGATGCAGAAATCATGATCTTCCACCGACTGCAGGTCGGGGCTTTCCCTGAATCCGCCGATTTTCAGGGCCGCGGTTTTGCCGAACACGGTGGCGGACGGAATCAGGGGATTATCTTCGTACAGCAGGCAGTCCCTGGCATTGGCCGGGTCGGCGGCGCAGATGTGCCGGCCTATTGTTTTCCCGGCTCTTGTTATGGCGCAATCATGTGCGAGCAGGTCTATGCCGGGATTGGCGGACAGAGCCGCCATGACGCGGGCCAGTTTTTCCGGCCGCCACGAATCTTCGGTGTCGAGCAGCGCGATATAGCGGCCGCTTGAGGCGGCAATCCCTGTATTAAGCGCGCCGGCGCGCCCGGCGTTGTCCTGCCGGATCACCCGGCCGGGCAGTACGTTTGTCTGCAGATAGCGGAGCGCCGCGCCTGAATCGTCCTGCCGGGAGCCGTCGTCCACGACGATGATTTCGAAATCCCGGAAAGTCTGGGCGTTTACGCTGGCCAGCGCGCGTTCCAGCGGGCCTGCCGAGTTGTAAGCCGGTATGACGACCGAAACCGCCGGCCCTCCCGATTCCGGGAAGGGCTGGCTATACACTATAAACAGCGAATCTGTCGGCATAGTCAAACTGGTCTGGCTGGAAACAAGTCTGCCAGCGCGGTTTCAAGGCCGCTGGCGGCTATTCCAAGCTCCTGTTCCATTTTAGCGGTTTTTAGCGCAATATTTACAGCGCATGTGCCGGTATCCTTGCTGTTCCCGCCGCGCGCAGGCGTGAGCAGGGTGCGGTCCAGCCCGCATGCGGCGGCAACCCGCAAGCCGAATTCGTGCCGGCTGACCGAGTCGCGCCCGGCGATATGCACCGCGCCCCACGGCCGGGTTTCCAGCATTCGCCACACTGCTTCCCCGAATTGCCGGCCGGAAACAGGATTGTCGAAAAGATCTTCCGGCAGGGTCAGCTGTTTCCCCGCACCAAGTGCGGTCATGATCATGCCGGCCGGGCAGTCCGTTCCGGCCAGCCCGAACATTAACGAGGGCCGCGCGACGGCGCATTCCTCCAGCCCGGTCACCGCCAGCATTTCACATGCCACATGCAGTTTGCCCGGCGCGGACACGGGACTAACCGGATCGTCCTCTCCGTACGGGCCTGCCGAACCGTCGAAAACCTCATTGCCGGATACATAGACAAGATATGCCCCGCGTTCGCTGCATAATCCGACTATATTGCGGGTGCTTTGAACATGATCCGCGCCGGCCCGGCCCGAGGGTTCAAGGCAGTGTGCCACGGCGTCAAACCGGTATTCATCGAACAGCCGGGCGGCCTGTTCCGCGTCAGTCCAGTCCGCGCTGGCGAAGTTGCCTTGTCCGGCGGGCTGGACGGGTTGCGGACGCGTGACTATAACGCGCACCCCGGCGGGGGCGGCGCTGGCGATACTGGCGGCTGCCAGTCCTGCTCCGCCGGTTACGAGAACGGTTTTTAACGCCATAATGCATTCATTATATTATATTGACCGGACATCCGCAGCCGGATTGCGTCGGTTTTTTTAAAAATCATTTTGCGGCTGGCAGGCAGTGCCGTGAAAATATGGAGGATTTCGGGCGCGGTTTTGTTCCGGACGGAGTTCTTCGCCCGGTTTTTTGCGCCGGGGCGCAGCGTGTTCGGTTCCGGTTCGTTGCCCGGCAGGACGCAAAGAAGCGCTTTGGCTGAAACGAATGCGTTCAGCGGGTGCGGCATATTACGCAGATATTTCCGGCCGCAGCGGGCTGTGCCGTTGCCGGCGTCATGCATTATCGCCGAATGCGTGTTGACATTATGCAGGTCCGCACGGGCAGGCGCGGCGTTATTTCATCAGCCGCGCGGCAAGCACTTCAAACACTTCGCGCGCCGCGCCGGGGTTGATGAACCGGCCGCCACGGCCGGTTTTTTCAGCCAGCGCGCCGGGCGAGGTTATGGCGTTGACGGCGTGCAGGAGGTTGGTTTCAATATCGGAGTCGTCATGCCAGCCGGCGAATGAAATAAATCCCGCGTCGAGCCAGCCTTTGATGTTCTGGTCATGGTTGTCGGCGATTCCGATCACCGCCGCCGGAGTGCCGCAGGCGGCCAGTTCAAACAGGGTCTGGCCGCCTGCGCAGACGGCAAAATCCGACAGCCGCATCAGCTGCGCCATTTCGCCCGCGCCGGGCGCGTAGAAAAAAAGAGTTTTTGGGTCGGTGTAGCGCGCCATATCACGCCCGTTGGTATAGCTTTTGCCGACCGCGACATTCTTTTCCAGCCCGGGAAAATGCTCCGTGAGAACTTTCAGGGCCACCGGGCTGAGATTGCGCCTGTCGTTCCCGCCGAACGTGACAAGAACCGAACGGGGTGCCGGCGGCAGGTTTTCTTTTCCGCCGCCAAGAAATTCCGGCCGGATCAGCTGGTATTTCGGGCCCAGCAGATAATGCCGGCCCGCCGCGCGGGGATATTTTATTTTTTCCGCCGCCAGCGCGCCGTTAAGCACCATGCCGGCTGGATAGGCGAGCCTGTTGTTATCATCCAGATAAAGCGCGAGTTTCGCTTTCGCGGCTATGCGCGCGCAGTCCTGCTCGCCGGCCCGGCCGGAATCTATTACAGCCAGGTCGCAGCGGTCCGGTTCGTCCGCGAGCCAGTTGCACAGGGTGTAGGTGTCTTCGGCCAGAATGCCGGAGATGGTTCTGTCGCCCGTGACAAGAAAACGGGCGGCATGCCCGGCTTTGACAAATTCATCATACAGCGTTCTGCAGCGCGCAAGGCGCCCGTACCCGTGCTCTTTTCCGCCTTCAGTGTAGAAAAGCAGTTTAAACATGCGCGCCTCTGCCACAGGCCGCAGTGGCATGCGCCGTTTTCACAAACTGCTCCAGCGCGAGGGTATGATAATATTTTCGTCATCCACGCGCAGGCTGTTCAGCTGCCGCATGAGCGGTTCCGTCTGCGCGGCGCGCGCCTCGGCGGTAATGTTTTCCTTTATGTTGGACATGGAATCCACCCCGCAAAGCACGCGGTCTATGTTCCTGTTCGACAGCGCGAACCCGAGGCAGATTTCGCACAGGCTCAATCCTGTCTCTGCCGCAATGCGGCGCAGGCTTTCAAGTTTTTCCGTCACCGGGGCGAAGTGGGCGGGCAGGGTTTCCGGCGCGCGCATCAGCAGGCCCTGCAGAAACACCGAGCGGGTGTAAATTTCCACTCCGCGTTCCCGCAGCAGCGGAAACAGCGGCTCGAACCGGCGGTCGAACAGATTGTAGGGCGCCAGCACAATGTCGCAGGGCAGTTTCTCCGCCACGATTGTTTCCGCGTCGCCCGGATAATAAAGCGAATAGCCCAGTTTGCCGATGCGTCCTTCTTTCTTCGCGGTTTTCAAAAACGGAATGATATCGGGATTGGTTCTGATATTGCCGAAATTGCCCAGCAGATAGCCGTAGATGCTTTTTATGCCCAGCCGCGCGAGCGTTTTGCTGAGAAAAAAATCAAGCGGTTTGTCGTTTTCCTCATCAAGATCCGGCAGTTTGGAAACCAGCCGGAACGCGTCGCTTATGGCCGAATGGGTTTTGAGGCACTGGCCCAGAACGCTTTCGCTCTCGCCGAGCGCGTAGGCGGTGTCCAGCAGGTCAATCCGCGCGGCGTGCGCGATATTCAGAATAAGGCCCGCTTCGGAGGCCGGTATTTTGCCGCGCGTGTTGTTGATGCCGTGGTCCATGCCGAACTGCGCGGTGCCTAAAGCCAGTCTGCTCATGTATTGAAACCTCCCGCTGCTGTATCCGTGAACCCGTTCCGCCGGCGGATTACCGATAATGTAGCAACATACCGGCGTTTTGGCAATAGACCGTTATTCCAGCCTTTCCCTGTCGCGCCCCAGATACAGCAGTTTCGCGAGCACCAGCAGGCCCGCCATCGCGGAAACCGCTTTGCCGGTAACGTACAGCCTGCCGTTTTCTTCACGGAGCTGGCCGGCGCGCACCAGCCGTTGTATCCGCAGCTCCAGCATTTCGGCCGGCGGGTAGCGGGCTTGCAGTTCAGCGCGCGTCAGCGGGGCCGGACTATCGTGCAGTTCGCGCATCAGCCGTATGCGCCGCGCGGTTTCGCCCAGATTTACGAAATGAAAGTAGCTGTAGCCAAGCGCGGCGTAGATGGCAAGGTTTGCGGCCGCGTCGCCTGCCGGGCTGAAAGCCGCGCACGCCACAACCGCCGCCAGACCCGCCGCGAAACCGGTGAAAACGGATTTTAAAAGCGGCGCGCCGTGCCGCGCGGACAGAAGCTGCGCCGTCATGTTAACCGCCAGCGCGGACGGCGCCGCAAAGATATTCAGCCATTCGCCCGTCATCAGCCGCCCTTGCCCAGCCGCATCAGTCCGCGCCAGAACATGATGAGCCGGGTCATGCGCAGGCCTTTGGCGGTCAAAGTGTATTTGCCGCCGGATAGAACGGCCATTTTGTCGGTCAGCAGGTCGTTCAGGCGCGGTTCGAACAGCACCCGGCCGTCAAGCTCGCGCGCGAGCGTTTCTTTAGCTATGCCCGCCGTGCCCGCCTGCCGCACGCGGCGCATGATGACAAGGGACGGGCTGTCCGCTTCCACGGCCGACCAGGTTATCATCCACGCCAGAGCCAGAGCGGTGCAAACCAGCGCGAAATGCGCGGTCTGGGCCGGGGTGTGCGGAGCCGGCGTGCCCAGCAGCGTCAGTTCCGGGCCCGGAACGGGAAAAAGCGCGCAGCCGGCCAGAGTCAGCCCGAACTGGATTAAAAGCAGCGCAACCGTCTGGCGTTTGGGCAGCCGCAGCCGCCACAGCGCCAGCTGAAGCGCCAGCCCGAACGCGAAAACCGCCAGACCCCAGACGAGCGCGCTCAAAGAAATTGCTCCCGGTTATTGAAAAAGTCCGCCAGATCGCGGAAGTCCTGCTCGCTCTGTGTGGCGACGCGCGCTTCCGAAACCACCAGCCCCGAATAGCCCGCTTTTTCGATCAGGCTCAGCAGGTACGCGCTGTGGTGCGGGTCGAAATGCAGGTGGGTATGCCACAGGCTCGAGCCCGCGCTGTAGCCGGTCAGGTGGATATGCGAGGCCTGCCTGATCCACGGGATGAACTCGTCTTCGTACACGCCGCCGCATTCCATCTGCAGATGCTCGAGATCAAGGCACCGCCCGGTCTGGTACCGGCGCTCGAATTTGGCCGGTTCGTGTATGCCCATGATGTTTTCCACGCAGATTTTCACGCCGGATCCTTCGAACGCGGCTATCGTTTCGCGCCATTCGTCCTCCCAGAAAATATCGTGGTAGACGCAGACCGGCGCGCCGATCGCCGCGGCTATGTCGCGCACGGTTTTCGGGGCGTGGCAGTCGTTCGGCGCGTGCACCGCGTATTTGAAGGAAAATCTGGAGCAGAGCCGTACTATTTCTTTCGGACGCTCGATAATGGAGGAGGAGAGATAAAGCTCCATCCCGTTAATCCCGGCCTGCGCCACCCGGTCGAACAGTAGCGCGTTGGGGCGGCATTTCGCCGCCAGTGTGAAATCAGGCATCAGTGTGTCCCCTTGTCCCGCCCGCTCCGCATGCCGGCCGGGCCGCCCGCGTCGGATCGGGGCGGTATTTGTTGCGTTCCCTGTCCGCCCCGGCGTTTCAACGGAAAAGCGGCTCAAACAAAATTTACGTGCGGCGGTTCGCTGCCGTCCGGCGGCTCCGGCTGTGCGCCGCCCTGTTTCAAATGCCACAGGTATTCGTTCACCTTGTGCTGCAGGCAGAGCGTGCCGCAGTTTTTATGCACGTCCAGCCCGCCGTCGGCGAGGCTGTTCAGCACTTCGCGGTAGCGCGCGCCGTGGAAAATTTCGCTGAACGGGGTTTCCGCTATGTTGCCGATATGGTATTTCGCGTACTTGCTGTTGAAAAGCATTCCGCACGGCGCGACCAGGCCGGACCCCGAAATCTGCAGGATCATGCCCGGCCCGTAACACCGGTCGTAACAGCGCGTGCCGCCGCTCATGATCTTCGACCATTTCGCCCGCACCAGATAATCCGCCCGGCTCATGGCTTCGGCCTGTTTCAGAACCGGTTCCAGCGCGTAGTAGGCGTCATAATTTATGCCCAGCGTGTGCTGTTCATCGTCAGAGCAGTGCTTGATTACGAAATAATCCGCGCCCAGCTCGCCGCCCAGCTTCGTTAGCGGCAGGATCTGGTCGGCAATCCGGGGCATCAGCACCATCTGTATGCCGATGGTGACGGGGAGGCTGCGGCGCCGTTTTATTTCCACGCATTTTTTTATCACGCCGCAAACGCGCTCGAACCCGTCGGGCGGGCAGCCCATGATCTCGCGGTAGCGCGCCGGTTCGCCGCCGGACATGTTAAAGCGCAGATAGGTAAGGCGCGGCAGGATCTCCTCAAGCCGGTCCTCGCGCAGCAGGTAACCGTTGGTGCCCAGCGCCATGTCGAGGCCTTTGGCACTGCCGTGCGTTATCGCGTCGTAAAGGTGGGGTGAGCAGGTGCTCTCGCCGTCTGACACGAAACTGACGGCTTTGACGCCGATGGCGGCGGCGTCGTCGAGAAACCGGAAAATCACGTCGCGCGTCATCGCCAGGCAGTCATTGGTCTGGAGTTTGCCGTAGCAGTAGATGCAGTTGTAGCTGCACGCGCGGGTGAGCGCGCAGTCTATCGTTACTGGCGCGACCGGCTCGCCCCGCAGCCACGCCGCCACGCGGTCGCGGTGCCAGGCGAGTTTATGCCCGTCGAGAATAAGTTCATGTTTTGAATTGGCGTCTTGCATAAGTTTGAGAGTCCCTGGTAAATTCCGGTTCCGGCTCGGCCGGGAAATACAGATCCCTGAGCAGGCGCAGGTAGCCGCCCGCCACGCAGCCGAGCGATTTGAGCGAGAGCGCTTTTGTCGTTCCGTTCCGGCGCAGGTCGAGCCGGTACGGCACCTCGGCGAACAGGTATTGCCGGCGGATGAGCCGGATGAGAATATCGGTCTGGTAAAAAAAACTGTTATCGCGGTGCCGCAGCGTCTGCAGCAGCGATTTGCGGTAAAGCACCGTCCCGTTGGTGTAATGCAGGTTCAGTCCGAATGTGGTGTTTATGAGCAAAGTGTAGGCCCGCGACAGCAGTTCCCGGTACCAGGGGCGCATGCCCCTGTTGAAAACGAACGGGTTGACTATATCCACATGGTGCAGAAGATGCGAGTAGCGGAAAATTTCCCACGGGTCGCTTTCATTGTCGCCGGGGATCATGACGACGAAATCGCCCTGCGCGTTATCCGTCCCGGTCCAGAACGCGCCGCCGATCCCGCGCGGGGTTTCATGGCTGACCAGTGTTATGCGCGGGTCGGATTTCGCCAGTTCGGCTGCGAGTTCCGCGGTGGAATCGGTCGAGCCGTCGTTCACCACCACGATCGTGCCTTCAAGATTATACCGGTTGAACCCGGAAAGCGCGCGCGCGACCGAGCCCGCTATGTTCTTTTCTTCGTTTAGCGCCGGAATGACGGCTGTTACCTTAATTGCGGTTTCAATCATTATCGCACCAGCCTGAGCGCGCAGGCCACAATATCGGCCGCGCCGGGATAAAACGCTTTTTCCAGTTCCGCGCCGGCCGGGGTGGGACAGTCCGGCAGGCCGATCCGCGCGGGCGGAGCTTTCATGAAGCTGAACGCGTCTTCGCATGCGCCGGCGGTTATTTCGGCGGAGATGCCGGAGTGGACGCCGCCCGTGTCCGCCACGAGCAGGCGGCCGGTTTTCCTGACCGATTCGGCGATTGCCGCACGGTCCAGCGGTTTGATCGTGCGCGGATCCACCACTTCGGCCGACACGCCCAGCCGCTCCAGTTCGCGGGCCGCTTTCATGGCTTCATACACCATCAGCGAAACCGCCACTATGGTGACCTGCGTGCCCGGCTTTCGGACAACTGCTTTTCCGAACGGCACCTCGTACATTCCGTCAGGCGCGTAGCCCTCGAATCCGTACAGCCAGCGGTGCTCGCAGAACAGAACCGGATTGCCGTCGCGCACCGCCGCTATCAGCAGGCCTTTCGCGTCATACGGCGTGGCGGGAACCGCCACTTTAAGCCCGGCGAACGCGGTGAAAATTCCGTGCAGCGTCTGCGAGTGCTGTGCCGCCGAGCCCCAGCCCCGGCCCGCAAGCGCGCGGATAACCAGCGGCGCGCTGCATTTGCCGCCGGTCATGTAATGCCACTTGGCGGCGTGGTTGACAATCTGGTCCATGCACATGGGCAGAAAATCCTGGCGCATATGCACGAAAATCGGTTTCATGCCGCACAGCGCGCTGCCGAGCGCGATGCCGGTCAGCCCGTTTTCCGCGATCGGGATATCCATAATCCGGTCAGGGCCGTAGGCCGCTAGCAGGCCCCTGGTCGAGCCGAACACCCCGCCGGGATCGTCCACCCCTTCCCCGATCACATAAACCGCCGGATCGGCGTCGAGCAGCTGACGGTGCGCTTCGTTAAGCGCGTTGACATAGGTCGTTACGCGCAGGCCGTCTTTCCGCAGCGCGGTTTTCAGATCCTCGTCATCTATGAGCACTTTTGTCCAGGGCATGTTAAGCGGACTCCCCGGCCGCGCGGTAAACGTCAGTCAGCAGATCTTCCGGGCCGGGCGCCGGGCTTGCGAGCGCGTAGCTCCACGCCCGGTCAACGCGCGCTTCTGCGGCTTTTTTCATTTCGTCCAGCCCGGCCTGCGAAATAACACCACGCGCGGCAAGCCGGGCGGCGTAGAGTTCGATCGGACAGCGTTTCATCCATTCGTCCAGCTCGGCTTTCGGGCGGCAGCCTTTTTCGTAATCGCAGTCCGGTCCGACATGCCCTTTCCAGCGGTAGGTGAGCAGTTCAAGAAAATACGGCCCGTTGCCCGCGCGGATGTGCGCGGCGGCTTTCCGGGCGGCCCGGTAAACGGTTTCCGCGTCGTTGCCGTCCGCCGTTTCCGCCGGTATGCCAAACGCCTGCGCCCGCGCCGCTATCGAACCGTGCGCGTGCCGCGCGCGGACGCAGGAGTTGGTGGCGTAAAAATTATTTTCGCAGACGAACAGAACCGGCAGTTTTTTCAGGGCCGCGAAATTAAGCGTTTCCTGCAAAACCCCTTCATCGGCCGCGCCGTCGCCGAAGAACGATACGCTTATATTGCTGCTTTTCCGCATTTTAAGAGCCAGGGCCGCGCCCGCGCCCAGCGGGATCGAACCGCCCACTATCGCCGTGGTGCCCATGCAGCCGGAAGCGGTGTCCACAAAATGCATCGAGCCGCCCTTGCCTTTCGTGCAGCCGCCAGTTCTGCCGTAGAGCTCGGCCGCTATCGCGTTAAGGTCCGCGCCTTTGGCTATGTAATGGCCGTGGTTGCGGTGCGTGCTGAAAATCATGTCTTCTCTTTCCAGATTGGCGCACACGCCGGCGGCGCAGGCCTCCTGACCCGTATAGAGGTGAACCGGAGTCTTCATCTCCTGCTGCGGATAGACGCTTGAAATACGGTTTTCAAACGCCCGGATGGCCAGCATTGCCGCCAGCAGGTCTATTTGCGTTTGCGTTGAAAGTTGTTCCATCGCAGCCAGCTCCGGCCTAAATAAAATTGACATGCTCGCCGGGATGTTTCAGTTCCCACAGATAGCGGTTTATGTGTTCCATGCGGCAGTTGAGGCGGCAGCGGGACGCGTCAAGCTCCTCCCGCACGAATTGCAGTGATTTCCCGCGCCGCTCCGATTCCCAGAGCTCCCGGAAAGTCTGCCCGTTTATGTTGCCGTAAAGAAACCGCTCGTCCTGCAGGAACATGCTGCATCCCCACACCGCTCCGCCGGAGTCAATGTAGGTCCAGAACGGGAGCGCGAGGCATTTGTCATACCCTTTTTCGCCGCAGTCCCACACCCGCATCGTATTGCGGCGCAGAATGACGGAAAAGCCCGCGCCGGACAGTTTTTCCGCGGCTTCCGCCTGTTTCACCAGGTCAGTGTATTTTATGTCTTTGTACCCGTCAGTTTTGCTTTGCGGATGCTGGGAATAAGGCTTTATGACCAGATAGTCCATTCCGATCTCCCGCGCCGCCCTGGCGAGCGTTTCCGCCTCGTGCGCGTTTTCCGGCAGCAGCACCATCTGCATTCCCAGCGCGCAGCGGTATTTTTTTGTGGCCCGCAGTCTGGCGGCGCAGGCCATGTTGTCCATTATTTTATCGAAGTCGCCAGCCGGCGCGCGGTGTATTCTGGCGTGGGTTTGCGCGGTGCCCCCGTTGATGCTGACTTTGAGCCAGGAAATGCTTTGCAGGCATTCGTCCGCTTTTTGCGGCGTGAAAAGCGCGCCGTTGGTGGTGAACGACACGTCAATCCCGGCGGCTTTGGTGAAGTTGGCTATTTCCGGCATGGCGGGATGCAGAAATGGCTCGCCTTCGCCCGCGAACATCGCGCTTTTCAGCCCCAGGGCGCCCAGTTCGCTCATGCGGGCGCGCAGAATTTCGGTGTCGAGAAAGCGCGGCCTGTACTCCATGAAATCCAGCGCGCAGTAGGTGCAGCGGTGGTTGCATCCGCCGGAAGGCGAGAGCTCGGCGTAGATGGGATAGATGTTTTCGCCCGCCAGCCATTGCGCCACCCGGGCGGGGTGGTAGATGAGTTTGTGGCTGTCTATGCGGTATTTGTCGGTCATTATTTGAGCAGGGTGTTGATAAACCTGAACAGCGGCAGCGGTTCCACGGATTGCTTGTTGCACACAATACCCACTTTTATGGCCGCCGCGGCGTTGCCGGTGAACCCGATCAGGTCGGGCGTCAGCCCGGCCGCGGCCATGGGCGCGGTTACCGAAAGGTACGAATCGCCCGCGCCCACCCGGTCAACGATCTTGCCCGAAAACACAGGCGTTTCGAAAAAACCCAGTTCGCGCCGGTAGGTGATCGCGCCCAGATGGCCGCGCGTGATGGAGATGCAGGGACAGTCGAGTTTTTGCGACAGGCCCTTTATGAGCGCGTGAATATCGCCGTATTTGTCGTGCGAGGCGAGCCGGAGCTCCGGCTCGTCTATGCAGATGTAATCCGCCTTGTGGTATTTGGTGACGAGATTGTAGCCGTGGTTGGCGGAGTTGCTCTGCGCGTTCACCGTCAGAAACCGGGCGTTTTTCAAAGCGCCGATAATGCGCTCGTCCACAAGTCCGTGCCCGAAATCCGACACCAGCACCAGATCGTAATCCCCGGCGATGCGTTCAAGATGTGCGGCCATGCCGGCGCACACGTCGTCCGGCAACGGCCTGTCGTCCAGAAACGCCACTTCGAACAGTTTTGTGAGGAACACCGGCTCCACGAATCTGCGTTTGACCACGGTGCAGGTGTCCGGCCGGACAAAAAATTCCGGCCTGATGTTCGGTTTGAGGTTCAGGCGGATATAATCCTCATGGGTCTGCATGCCGCCGAGGCAGGTGACTAATGTGACTTCTTCACAGAACCCGGCCAGGTGGTTGGCGCAGGCCAGCGCTCCGCCGGCGAACCGTTCCTCGCCGAGATATCTGGTTGTGATGATGTTGTCTTTCGGCGATTTGCCGAGCCCGCTGCAGTAGTGGTATTCGTCAACGATAACGTCGCCCACCACAAGCACGCGGAGTTTTTTTAGCGCGCGCATGGCGTCTATCACGGAGTCCGGCGAGTGCCTGGCCCGGAAGTCCTGCAGCCACTGGCGGGTGGGTTCCGGGAAGGTGCCGAAAAAACGGTTTAACAGCGCGGTGGAACTGAACTGGATGTCGTTGGTGAAGCGCAGCTGCCCGCCCACCGATTCGACCGCTTCTTTTTCCAGCGCGATTCCGCCGGTGATATCCTGGTCGGGGGCGGCATAGTCCGACCCTTTGATGTAAACGCTGGGTTTCACCGTTTTAAGCGTTTCCACCGCGTTGGGCCATTCGTTTACGGCGGCGTAGTCCACCGCGCCGAGCGCGGCAAGCGTTTCCGCCCGCAGGTTTTCCGAAAATACCGGCCGGCCCGGCCCTTTGTTCACATACCGGTCGGGCGTTACGGTAACCACCAGAATATCGCCCTCTTTTTTCGCTGTCTGCAGGTGGCGTATATGGCCGGGATGCATCAGATCAAACACGCCGTGGCACAAAACAACCGTTTTGCCGGATTTTTTCAGATCCGCCACTTTTTCAGCCAGTTGCTGGATGGAAAGAATTTTTTTCATTTGCCGTGTCCGCCTTGCCCCTGCGCATCAATACTATCATTATACCTTTTGCACAGGCAACATCGCTTTCTGTCGTGCGCGGCGCGAAGCGGCGATGTTATTTGCCCAGGTATCTGAACCAGTCCTGTGTGGCGCGTTCGATTGTTTCGGGTGTCCAGACCGGCGCGGCCCGCCAGTACTCAATGTTTTCAAGTATTTCCGCCACGCCCGCTTCAAGCGAAACTTTCGGGGTCCAGCCGAGCAGCCTGCGGATTTTGGCGGTGTCTGCGAAAGTGCAGTCCGGCTCGCCGGGCCGCTTGGGAATATGGAGGGTCGGGCCGCCCAGCAGCTGCGTCAGCCTGTTCACGCTGTAGGTGCCGCCGGAGCCGACGTTCATTGCTTCGCCGTGCAGGTCCGATTCGGAGGCGGCGAAAAACGCGTCCGCCACGTCGGTCACATAAGTGAAATCGCGGGTCTGGGCGCCGTCGCCGACCACGGTGAACGGCTTGCCCGCCAGTTTCTGCGCCAGAAACACGCCGAACACCGCGCCGTAGGTTCCGCTTGTGCGCGAGCGCGTGCCGTAGACGTTAAACAGCCGCAGCGATATTACCGGCATGGCGTACACTTTGTGCCAGTGCAGGGCGGTCTGCTCGCCAAGGTTTTTGGTGAGCGCGTAGGGGTATTGCGGCCGGACGGGCGCGGTTTCCGGAGTGGGCACGATATCGGCCAGCCCGTAGCAGGAGGACGATGCGGTGTAAAGAAATTTTTTCACGCCCGCCGCCCGCGCGCTTTCCAGCACGTTCATTGTGCCCAGCACGTTGGAGCGGTAATACTGAACCGGGTTTACTATCGAAGGCACGATATCGGCCAGCGCGGCCAGGTGAAATACCCGGTCAACGCCGGTGAAATGAGGCTTCAGGGGTTCCAGCTCGGTTATATCGCACCGCACCAGCTTAAAGCGCGGATTGTTTTTGTGCTGTTCAAGGTTCTGGGGCCTGCCGGTCGAAAAATTGTCGAGCGCGGTTACCGTATGCCCTTGCCGGAGCAGCAGATCCACTATATGACTGCCGATAAAGCCCGCACCGCCGGTAACAAGCGAATTCGTCATGATAGCCTGTATTATACTCTTTTGCATTTGCGCGCGCCAATGCGGCGGGCCCGGCTACATTTCGGGTATAATAACCAGTAGCGTCGAATATAAGGAGCGCATGGAAACCGTAAAGCTCGGCATTATGTCATTTTGGCGGCGCCATGGGGCTGTGTCCGTCAGGCTGGCGGCGTGGTTCGGCTGGCTGCTCGCGCTTTCCGCGCTTGCCGTTCCAATGCAGAACCCGGATTTTTTCTGGCATTTGTCAGCCGGAAAATACATGGCGGAGCTGTGGCGGTTCCCCGTTTCGGATTTTCTTTCGTGGACACGCAACGGCAGTCCGTGGGTTGATTTTGAATGGCTGTTCCAGCTTGCAGCCTATCTGCTTTACAGCTCGACGGGATATTGGGGCGTGTTTGCCATGCGCGCGCTTATGCTGGGCGGCGTTTTTTTTGTTTTCTGGCGGCATCTGAAACTTTATGGCCTGCAGTCTTTCGGTTTTGTGCTGCTGCCATGTCTGGCGGTGGCTTTTCCGTCGGTGGATATACGGCCCGACAATATAACGGTTCTGCTGTTTTCCCTGTGGTTTTACTGGCTTGAAAAATTCCGGCTGGGCGCGCTTGGCTGGAGCGCGCGGCGCATGATGTCTGCCGCGTTTTTCACCTTTCTGGTCTGGGCGAACTGGCATGCGGGATTCTGCTACGGACTTTTCCTGCTGGTTATCTATACCCTTGACGCGTTTTACGAGCGCTTTAAGGTGCGCGGCCGGCCGGAACCGAAAAACGGGCCCGGCCCGGAACGTATTTTGCCGGCAGTGTTATTGGCGGCTGTCGCGGGTACCCTGTTAAACCCCTATGGCGTGAAGATTTACGCGGTTGTGCTGGAGCATAACGCGCTCGGGGCCATGCTGGCGCAACATATCAGTGAATGGCGGCAAAGCAGCATTTATTTCCCTTCCCAGCGGCCCTACTGGGTCATCATGGCGGTTGCATTGACGGCTTTTGCCATACGGACCCTGAAATTTTCACACATGCGGCTCGCGCACGCGCTGGGGCTGGGCTATTTTGCCGTTGCGTCGGTCATGCATGCGCGGCACAGTATTTTCATGGTGCTGTTCGGATTGCCGCTCGCGGCCGATTATTGCAGGGAGCTGGCGGCCGCGCTGAAACTGCGAAAAATGGTTTGCGCCGCGGCGGGAGTTCTGCTGCTGGCCGTGCTGGGCCGGTTCGCGGGTTTTGTCTGGCCGCAATTCCGTGCGCCCGTGTGGTTCCGGGCGGCGGAAGCGGATGGCCCGTGCCGGTTTCTTCAGGCCAACAAGGCCGAACTGGCCGGACTCAGAATGTTCAACCCCTGGGAATGGGGCGGCTATATGGGTTACAGGCTCTACCCGGATTATCTTGTTTTCCAGGACGGACGCTATATTTTTCATGACTTTCTGCAGCCGCTCTCGCAAAATTATTCAAATCCCGTCAAATGGCGGCAGTTTCTTGGCCGGGAGGGAATAGAACTGCTGGTCATGAAAATGCAGCATGACGAGCAGGCTTTGCCCCATAAAGGCCGGATTGTGCTGGTGCCGACATACATGCTTTTTGTTTCCAGAAAAGACTGGGCTGTCGTTTACTGGGATATGGCTGGCGTGGTTTTCGTGCGCAGAACCGGCGTTTCGCCGGACTGGCTGAAAGAGCATGAGTTCCCTCAGCTCTGGCCGGACAGTTTCAGGCTGCTGGGAATGAAAATGCTGGAAGGCAAAATCAGGCCTGAAAATCTGCGTACGGAAGCGGAGCGTTATGAAAAACAGATGGCCGCGCTGGGTCTTGCCGCCAGGCCGGCGCCGCAGGCCGTGAAAAACTGGTTTTCAGGCGTAAGCGCGGCCTTTCCGCAGTAGTCCCGTTCCGGGCGGAACGGGGCCCTCGCGCGGCATGTCAAGCAATCTAAGAATCTTACCATGGGTCTATGGGACTGCGTTCTTAAATTTGGCGCTTTTTCGGACTCTGC